>CAZNXL010000001.1:0-36941 GCA_964577075.1 uncultured Dorea sp.
TTTCTTAAACCATTTAAAATCTCTTAATTGACGATCCATAACATTCCCTCTATTTATATAACTGATATTTTTTGCTGATTAAATGAGCCGTACCGTCATCAAGCGGCATAAACCATATTCCGGTTAATACTGTTCCATCCTCTTCTTCAGGTTCAAGCTCAGTATAACATTTATCATAAATCAATCCAAAATCTCTGCCCTCTACTAAACCGCAATCTTCAGCAATACTTTTGGCTTTCAATAGGTGATTCTTGCTTTTTGCCTCACATACTGTCTTTACAATCGCACCATTAATATATTGATCATATACTTTTCTGTCTAAAATTAATGTCGAAGAATATCCAACAGTAGTCGGTATAATATTACTGCGAATTAGATGTAACCAGTATGCTTCAGCACAATGACCGATCTGTGCAGACAATTTACCGGCGGACATATGTAAATCTTTTCGCATAATAAATAATCGTCTATATCCCATTATTCTTACCCTTTCAAAAATATGGGGAGCTAAACATAAGAAATACTCTATGCTTAACTCCCCAATTTAATTAGTTATATCCACGCTTATCTTCAATAAACGTGTGATTGCGCAGATGCTCCTCATACGATTCCTTGATGATTTGATAATTGATATCTACTTCACCGTTTTTCAGCTCGCGTTCCTTGAGGAATTTTTCGTATCTGTCGTACACCTTGAAGATTCTGTTGAATTCTTCGCGGGAAACCATTGTGTTTTGGTTTTCAACCTTTGTTGCAAAGTCAATGATGCGGTCGCGGCTGTTTTGAATAAACAGTTCCTCAGTCGTTTTGGTATTTTCCTTCAACGCCTCGGTCACAGCCGCAAATTTCTCACTCATTTCCTTGATAAAGGTATCATAAGTAACTGCTCTGTTGTTGACCCACTGCATCCAACTATCACGCTTGGCGATGTTGTCTGCGGAATAATGACTGTTTACATCGGTCAATAACGCCTGAACTGCTTTTAAGGTTTCTTCAGCTTCCTGCTTCTTCAACTTCTTGTTCTTGAAGTGCTTTCTGATATTCATAATTGCAGGAACAGCCTTGCCTTTGAAATCAAGGATACCGCCGATAATCTGCATCACCAGAAATATACCGACAATAACGCCGCCAACTGCGGCGGGCAATTTTAAGTATTCAATAAGACTTACCATAGTGCTTACTCACCCGCTTTCTCTGCGGGCGGGTTGACTACCTTAGTCATAGCACACAGGCTATCAATCAGCTCGCTGACGACCGCGAGGTCAATGTCATAGTTGACCGTATCGGCAGATGCTTCAACCATAGCAAGAACCCATTCTTTACGTTCTGCGCCGGTTTCAAATTTCGTTTCAGCGGTTTCCATATAGTCCATAACCATGTCGAGCACAACGCTCCAGTTCTTTTCCTTGACGGCCTTCTGTACATACTCGATAAGCTTGATAACGAGCGGAATCGCAGCCGCCAAGCCTGCGATAATTGAAATTACAATGTCCAGCCACTCCATAAAAATTCCCTCCTGATTTATAGATTATATCGGCGGACTCTCATCACTGCCGTTTTTGTTGGCAGTTGAAAACCCGTTTGCTTTTGCTGTCTCAAACGTGATACCGCCTTCCTTGTGGTCGGACTTCGCCATGTTCAAATAGAATGAGCACACAACCCCATGCGCTGTCCACGGCAGTCCGACCATAGCGGAAAGCCACGGCAGGGAGCCAAGATAACCCCTGTAAATGCAAAAGGCGGCGAGCATAAGCCCGCCGATTGTAACGACCCATAAAAGCCAGCGTATATCCGCAATCAGCTTTTTTGAATAGTCCTGACGCTCTGCCTTAGCGCTTTTTGTCTTTGTTTCTTTCATTATACTTTACCCATCATCTGAGCAAAGCGATAAAGCACAGTGACCAGCTGCTCTCTTGTGAGAATATCCTCCCACATACAGTTCGGCTCTCCGTTGACAGTAGAACCGCTGCCGTTTATTAAACCAGTGCTGACTGCCCATGCGCGAGCTGCTTCGCTCCACTGACCTGCATCATTGTCCTGAAGTTCTTTGCGCATTTCGAGCCACATTTCTTTGAATTTAGCCGCATCCATATCATCATCCTCCGTTTCCAAGATTTCGGCATCAAGCCGTCTGTTCACCTCTTCTGCGATAGCAGAATGGCGTTCATATAAATAATCGCCGGGACAGGACTTGTTAGCAAACCAGCGGTGCACCGTCATATTCTGCTTGTCAGTCTCACCAACAAGGGATTTTTCTCCAAGCCATTTCAGACGCTTGATACCGGGGTTGCGCTTGCAGATGTCCACAAGCAGTCTGATAAGCCCCTCGTAAGCTGCGTCTGTAACAGCATAAGGATGTGTGGTGTCACTGGCAACCTCGATGGTAATGGCTCTATGGTCGTTGTCGGAGCCGGAAATACCATTTACTCTGATGGGGTTGCCATTTTTATCAGTGCCACCCGAACACCATGCGCGGTCTTTTTCTTCTACGTATATCCCGATTCTGCCGTCCCTGCCGACACCATAATTGGACGAAGCACCTCTGGATGACTTGGCAAACAAAGCGCCAAGGGATTCTACGGTACACTGTCCTACAACACAGTGAATCGTAATCGTGTCAATCTCACCGCGTCTCGGGCTGGTTTTGTTCGGTGAAATCAACGTGTAATCAACGAGTGGGCTGTTGCTCATAGCCACATCCCCTCCTTTCTCTGTACTTGCGTACTTATCAAAGTAAACCTGTCCGTAACTTGCACGCTTCTCTTGGACAGAAACTCCCTGATTGGCGGGGCGCTCAAATTTGAACAGTATCTCATTCGATGCCTCTAAAACAGAAGTGGCGTTCCTGAGCAAATCAAGAACGCCGCGATATCCGTCATTCAGTTCTTTCCATAAGAAATCGAGCTGCATATCCAAGTCACCGATTGACTTGCCAGCCGTCTGTGCGAAGTTCAGCAGATTCTGTTTTCGGCTCCAGTATGTCCACTGGCAAATACCGTAACCGGCGGAATCCTTGACAAAGTTTGTGTACGTACCATTGTCAACAGATTCTGTATAGATAGCGTCGGTATAACCGAGCTTCTTTTCAAAAGTCTGCTGCAGGTTTTTGGGGTTCAGTGCGGATTCCGCATAGAGGTTGCCCATAAGCCCCGCCACGCCGAAATCATTCAACCCCTTGGATTTCAGATAGTTCCATATGCGCTGCTCGTTTGAAGCCATATGAACCCACCTCCTTTGCTGATAAAACTACACTTTGATTACGCCTCGGATTCTTCAGAACCCTCGGTGTAAATCTCCCAGCCTGCGGGATAAGCAACAGGACTCCATACGTTGTTGTCGATGGTGGAGATGTAAAGAACACCCTCATAGCTTACAATATCACCGGTCATATAAGCGTCAGACGCACCGACGGGCTGTGACCATTCGGGATAGCCCTCCTCGGTAATACCAACTGCCTTAAACAGACCAGTTGCAGAATCGGGAGTCCAGTCTTCCTGCGAGGTGTGCGCCTGCAGACAGAGATAAAGCTGCGGGTCGCCAACCTCATTCACGCCGTAAATACAGTATTCACCGATTTCATAGGCGTGTCCATTGGGGTTCCACGGGTCAAAGATGGTTGCAATCATAAGCACTTTTTCCTCGTCCAAAGTACGGGCAAAAAGCTGTAATGTATAACGGAACTGCTCCGCTCTTTGTGCCATCGTCATTATTCAGCCACCCCCAGTAAAATATTGATTGTATTTGCGATGCCGTACATTTCAGCGCCGCCGTCGATAGCGGACACGATAACAGTATCGGCACCTTCGATATCTTCATGACCTACCAGATTATAGGGCGTACTCTGGAAAGCCACACCGATTGCATTTTCTTTGTCGGTAGTTGCGAAGCAACCATTCGCACTGATTTTGATATAATTCACGGAGTCGGTGATACCAAGCTCCGTACCGTCGATTTTGATAATACGATACATTATGCATCCTCCTTTGCGCCAACTAAAGTGGCAATATGCCGTAATGTGAGTATGTCTGCATTAAAGAAGTCGTGGCTCCACAGCCAGTAATCCTCATAGGTATCCCGCTTGTACTTTTGGCAGACCGGGTCGTCCCAAACCTTGTCCCAACGTGCCTGATAGTCGTCATCACGCACCGCAAGGGTTTTCTGGATTGCCTGTGTCAGTTTGCCGCGCATCATTCCCATACCGTCATCGTTGACAGCGAAGAACTGGTGAGCATTGATGCTCGTTGCATAGCAGATGGTCTTGTCCTTATATGTAATAAAGACTCCATCGCCCTCACATTCTGTCATTGCAGGGATATTGACATCTCCACAAATTGCTTTGCCCTTGAATCGTTTATGTGCTATATATTTCATTACCCTTTGTTCCTCTTTCTCTGAAGTTTTCGATTTTCTCCGGCGAAAAACCGAAGATTGCATAGAATAGCCTACGCAAGCGGAGAATGCGCCCGTGGTCATTGTAACATCCAAAATAAGCGAGGATGCCGTTCACAGATGTCCACAGGTCTTCGTATGACATTTCTCCATTCTGTATCTTTTGATGGAACGTCTTGAGTTTTCTGCGTGCTCTCTTGACACCGTCTCTGTTTCCGTTAACGATGACCTTGCCTGTCTCTGTCAGAGTATATTTCGCTTTGCAATACTTGAATGGTTTGACAAGCGGAATGATTCTGGTCTTCGACATACTGATGGTGAGCTGCAGGCTCTCAGCTTTCGCCACTACAAGCTTCAAAATTTCCTTCGGGTCTCTGTCAGGCGGCACGATGATATAGTAATCATCCATGTAGTGCCCTGCACACTTGAGAGATAACTGACATTTGATATAGTTGTCCAGTGATGACGGAAATGCAATCATTTCAGCCTGACTGGGTTCAACACCAAGCGGTAATCCAAATCCGCCGGGGACGGTGTTGACAATATCGTCTGCTATCTGTCGGATGCCGTCGTCCAAAAGAAACTTTCTGTGTCGCTCAAATACTTTTTCGTGTGAGACTGTTGGGAAGAACTGTTTGAAGTCAACCAGAATGACACTGCCTTCACGCCCGTACCTCCTGAAATGGTAACGTAAATCTTCACGAAGCTCACGCTTTGAAAACTCAAAGCCTTTGCCCGGTAGACTTGCGCCGTTGTTCCATATCATGCTTGGTCGATACAACGGCAGGAGAACCTTTCTCGTAAATGTTTTGTGTATCTGACGGTCTTGGATTCTCGGTGCGTCAATCGGTCTGGTTTTACCTCGCTCGGATAACAGAAAGTGTACGTATCCTGCGGGTTTCCATTTTTGTTCCAATAACAAGCGTCTGCGTTTGGCTGTGCCTGAAAACAGATGCTGTTCGAACCGTTGTGTACTGTTCTTCCAACGTACACCGTGGCAGCATTGCTTGCCTGCGGAATATAGGTTGTGGTATGTGAATACCTCAGTGAGACCGCCGACCTCAATACTGCGCTGAACTCTTCTCACTTCACGTTTTGCTTTGCGTCGCTCGTAGCGACCTTTCCTTCTACTCATAAAAATTATTCGCCCTCCGTACAAGTGTTTTGTAGGGTATCTTATAACTTGCTTGATTCATGCACATGAAACGTGTTAAGATACATTGTCCGCCATGCACGCACGGGATGTCCGGAGGCGTTCGTGCCTGAATATCAGAGGGCAGTTTCGGACTTTCGTCACAGGAAGCATTTCTCCTTTCGTAAAGGTCTTACTTCACCCTGCTTCGGGTTTACTATGATTGACCTCAACCATTTCTGGTTTACGAAATCCGGGGCGAGCCCATAGGAAAACCTCGCGAAGTTAAAGTTCGCGTTGCCGTTCGTGTTCACAAAGCAGAAGTTGCTGCTGTTGTTGTAATTAGGGGAACGCTCCCACCAATAAGCGGTGGAACACTGAGGACTAAAAAACGCCCGGCGACAAGGTTTACAGAAATACACCTAATGAGATTAAAAGTCTTTACCTGCCCTTGTCACTCTTGAGCACGTTGGTCAGCAGAGCGTTTTCTTGGTCGATTAACCCGCCAAGCTCCTGCGCCATATGCTCCAATTTCTTCTTTGCGTCAGACGACCCCACTGTGTTCCCACTTGATGTGGTGAAACACCCTGACGGATTGGTCATCATAAGTTCGTAGCAGTGTGCGAGGTGCACATCGAGCGCCATCAGCGACGCTCTGGCTTCAAGCAGATGGGTCTTGCGAAGCTCTTTTCTTGTTTCATCAGACGGATAGATACTGTTCGCCTTTTCGACGTTGTCGAGAACTTCGGAGGCAAGATTTGCCACCTGCGATGCCATCAACCTTGAATATCGGGATGACAATCTGGAAAGAAAATTGATGGTCTGAATGTAGATTTTGTTTGCAGAATTTACGAACTCCGCTTTACTCTCAGACCGGTGTGCTTTGAGAACTGACATAAGCTTCTCCTTTCATTCGTTGTAATGTGAAGCTCCTATTCGGACTTCGTATATAATCGTAAAGGTTGAGACACCTTGCATTTATTATGGGGTACACTCCTAATCACAAGGGGGTGTACCCCTCTTTCTTGCTCATTGTCCTCTGCCGCAAAGCCTGTAATAAGGCAAGGGGGAGGGGGACGAGGTTCCCTTGCTATACCACAAAGGTTGAGACACTATTGTGCCACAATGGTTTCAGCTTGCCCACTTGCGTGGGCTGCTTCTGGATTGATACTGGATTAGACCCTGAAAGCCGGGGCGAGCCCAAAGGAATCCCCTGCGTAGTAATAGTCCGCGGTGCCGTTCGTGTTCACAATGCAGAAGTTGCTGCTGTTGTTGTAATTAGGGGAACGCTCCCACCAAAAAGCGGTGGAACCCGTTGCACTGTGTCTGTACTTGACCTTACTATTTCCAGAAGAGAAGTAGCTGTACTGATTCTGGTAGTTCTGCTCCGCAGAGTTGGCGTAAGACCTCGTACCGAAGATTTCGAACTCAGCCAGAAGAGGGAGATAGTCAACACTCGAAGTCACGTTAGAAGCCGTATCAGAACCGCCACCGGTGTTGTCCGTGTAGATAGTCATGGGCTTCATAACTGCACGCAGGTCAGAAGGCAGCGCCGCCATCAGCGTACCAGAAACGGGGCTTGTTGCTGTGGTTGTGCCTGCATTTCCGCCATCTGTGTTAGTAGAACCAAGAATATCATAACGTAGGTCGCAATCCTTCCAACCGCCGCTGTTCGTGTTAGAGCTATGGTTCATGTTGAAGAGCTTTGTGCCGTCAGTTTTATAACTACCATAACTACCGTCACTCAAGCAGATGTCCGTACCACCGGATGCGGAAGTCTTAAACGTACCGAAGTCAATAGTACCCGTCGCACCATTGTGGGCAAAGCCCAAGATGTAGACATAGTAGGTACCGCTGATAGACTGCGTGCCAACCGTACCGCTCACCGACACAGCTTTACAGTCACCGACATCCCAGTAGTTGTCACCTGTACCAGCAGCCGCGACGTCACTGATAGTAGCCCAGTCGTTATCATTCAGGGTAGAACTTACAAACTGTGCAGTAACTGTAATGGTCTTATCAGTCGGTGCAGTATGGTTTGTACCAGCCGCAACCTTGACCGTGATAGTCGCAGAACCGGTGGTCTTGTTGACATGACTGATGGTAATAGTAGTACCGCTCACACTTACAGTCGCAACACTTGTGTTATTGGAAGTAGCAGTAATCGTACCATCACCCGCACGAGTAACCGTAACCGCCTTGGTAAGATTGCTCGTGTTAAGCGTTACGCTGGAGGCACTCAGAGTAAGAGAACCAGCCGCCTTACCGATAGACCAAATTACGCTCTTTGCAGTTGTAGTACCGTCAGACCAGCGATAGTTTGTGGTAGGAGTAAACGTAGCAGTATAACTGCCCGCATTCGTACCCTCAGTCGTGCCACCAATGGTCATATAAGTCGTGTTGTAATTGCTCCATGAGGGTGTCTGTTCACTGCCGGAATAAGTGAGAGAGCCGCTCTGTGAAGGAACATTTGCAATCGTAATGCGGTTAGCCGTACCAGTCGTTCTCTGGGAAGTAGAAGTGTTGATACCGCCGTCCGTAGTTTCGGGGAAGAAACTGATATAATATGTAGTACCGTTTGTCAGACCGGAAATCGTCAATGCAGAACTGGAATACTGATTTCTGGTTGTAACTTTCAGTGTATAAGCTGCATCAGCGTCATCCTTGCTCGTAGCATAGCTACCAGCTTTGACAACGATAGTGGTACTTGCCCAAGTAGCAAGAGTTACGCCATCAGATGTAATCGTAGCCGCAGGGTCAGTCCACTTAACGGTCATCTTACCGTCGCCAGCTTCAGAGGAAGCAGTCATGGAAGTAACACTCCAACTGTCAATACCGGTCACCTGCGCAGTCGGAGTTGCATTGAACTCGTTGTCTTCGCTTTCCGTATAGGCATTTGCTGTGGTATACGGGAAGAATTTATAGTAGTAAGTAACGCCGTCAGTCAAACCGCTGTCGCAGAAGTAAGAACTGGAATAAGCGTTTCTTGTTTTGCTGTCAAGCACAATCGTACCGTCACGACGGCTTGTGGGTGCAGAACCTGCTTTACGAACGAGCAGAGTACCGCTCCAACCTGCAAGGGTTGATTCTGCAAGAACGATATCTTCAGGGTCAGTCCAACTTACATACACCTTGCCGGATGCAACAAGTGTCTTAATGTTAGACACAGAAGCGAGGGTCAGACCGCCGCTGCCGCCACCGCTGCCGGTTGGAAAGTTTGATAAAATAGGCATATATTCACCCTCCTTTTAACCTAATAAAATGATATACACAGGAATATCGAATTCGGGCATTTCGCCGTCAGCAGCAATGGTGAGCGTACCATCAGCCTGCCCGACAACAGAAAGCATTGCCTCACGCGCAATCTCTCGCTGTGTTGCCGTTGCATCGTGTGCAACATCAATAACACCGTTCTGTGATGCCGTAAGACCTTCTACAACAGAGAGTTCCTGTGTAAAGGGCGCATTCACACCTACCCATGCAGAAGCAAGCAGGGTTGTATAGATAGCTACACTGCTGTTTGCCTTTTCGCCAAGGGCATTATCAATCTTTATCATGTTGGAATCTTCTGTTCCGTTCATCTTTTCACGCCAGTCCAGAAAGTTTTCGGTGTTATCGCCTGTCAGATGGAGTTTATAATTGGTTGTTTCGCTCATTACTTAACACCATCCTTTCAGCCGAGAAGTATAATCAGAATCGGGATATCAATCTGAGGAACTTCACCGTTCGCAGAAAAGGTAAGACTTCCTGCGCTTTGACTGGTCACCATCAAACCGGCGGCGCAAACGGCTTCATATTCGGAATCGGAACAATTCTGAGGCAGAGACGCAATACCGTTCTGGTTTGCACCCAGACCATCAACTGAAATTGTTTGCTGTCCGCTGCTCCAGCCGCTTGCAAGAAGAGTTGCCGTGATAGCGACACTTGCATCACATTTATTGTTTAAGGCACTATAAACTGCTTCATCATCGAAGGGTAACTGGGTATATGTTTTCGTGCCATCACCAGTTTTCGTTCTTGTCTTACCATCTGCCGTATCGACAATGATAATTTCGCCGTTCAAAATAACGGGATTATTGGTTGTCCAATTTGCGCTTGTATCTCTTTTGAGCTGGATACGGGCATCAAATTCTTTTACAGCCATCTTAACCTCCTAACAGCACAAAACCCGCCCCGTCTTGTGACGAAGCGGGTGTGCTTTGATGTGGATTTATTTCTGTTATCTTAAATTAGATAACCTCAGAAGAGGAACCACAATTAAAGATAATGTAGTCACCATCAGTCTGAATCAGGTCGTTCACGTTGCCGGACTTTGCAATAGCAGCAAGGTCAGCATCGTTTGCTTTCTTCGCAACCTCGGTTTCGAGAGAAGTAATCTTACCCTCAGCAGTAGTAACACGAGCTGCCAGAGCAGTAAGGTCTGCTGCCTTTGCATAGTCACCGATGTTGAGTGCATTGATAGCCGCAGTTACATAAGCAGTAACAGTCTGGTCGCCGGTATCAACCTTTGCCTGAAGTGCGGCGATAGCAGCGTTCATGGCAGCGGCATCATTGGGGTGAGACTGAATCCATGCAGCGATTTCTTCAAGAGAGTTTAGGTTCTCGGCAGCATCATCAGTAATCAACTGCTTTGCAAGTTCCTCATTGGCAATAGTACGAGCAGACTTGCCGGTATCATCACCGATAAGAGTGGTCATCTTACCCATTGATTTCGGAAATATCGTCAGCATTGTCGCTGATTAAGCCTCTGACCTCAGTATCATCGTAAGTAGCCGCAGACTGAGCGTCAGAAATCATCTGAACAACAGTCTTGTCCGCAGGAACTTCGCCAACCTTTTCAGCCAGAGCGTCAACGTCAGCCTGAGCATCATCAGCAGCCTGCTGAGCAGCGGCAATAGCTTCATCATTGGTAGTCTTATAAGTGTTCAATGCATCTTCAACACCCTTTACAGTAGTTGTAGTGTTGCCCTGAACTGCCGCAGCAGCACCCTTTGCATCGTAAGTATTGGCAAGATCAAGAGCAGCAATCGCATCAGCAATAGCCTTTGCAACAGAACCCACAGTAGAAGCATCGCCGTTCAAAGTAGCAATAGCTGTCTCATTAGCAGATACACGACCCGCGAGGGCAGTATCATCATACTTAGGAATATCAATGACTGCAACCTCAGTAGCATAGGTTTCGTCAGCCTTAGATTTGCTCATTAACTTATACTGATAGTCGGTTACCTTAACGATGGTGTACTGAGTATCAGTGTCAACGGAGATACCCATCTGTTCGTTAACGTATTCGGAGATGTAAGTGTCGATACCGGTGATTTCATTAGCCTTGTAAGCAGGCTTGGTTGCAGCCTTTGCCCAATCATATACGTCAGCCGCAACGCCGCCAACGAAATTCAGGGAGTTAAAGGGAGTGCTGCCGTCACCAACCTTGAGCAGAAGCGCAGGCTCCTGAACGACCGCACCGGCTTCGGCAGGAACTACGACAACACAAAGCTCACCGGAGAGGGGCGTGGGGTTGTTGTCAGTCCAGTTCTTATAGGTATCGTACTTTAACTGAATGCGAGTTTTCAAAGTCTTAGTAGCCATAATAAAATACCTCTTTCATTTTTTATAGTGAGAGGCTGCCGCGAGAGACAGCCTCATTATTTATGGTTTATTCGTGGTCTGTATTAGTTGGCAGAGCTGCCGCCATCCAATACAATGGTGTCACCGTCAGTCTGAACAAGCTTGTTGACATTCAGGGAGTTCACGGACATCGTGCCGTCTTCTGCGACAGCCACGCCGTTTTCGGCATCCGTACCCTTAACAACGCCAAGTGCTGCGGCGGTTGCCATCGGAATATCAACGCTCTTGTCTTCGCCAACAGGAACTGCAACGCCGCCGACCTTAACAATCTCAATGACATTTGCCTGAGACTTTTCAATCTGAGCCTTCAGGTCATCAGTGAGGTTGTTTTCAGACAGACCTTTGAGCGTACCGGCACGAGCAGTAATCCACTCGTCAAGACCGTCTACGTTGCCTGCCGCGATAGTACCGCTGACCTCAACGGAACCGTCCTCACCGAGAACAAGCTTTTCGAGCTTCTCGGCTTCCTTATCGGAAATCATACGATAACCTTCCTGTGCGTTTACTTTCTGTGCAAGCGCATCGGGAAGTCCGGTGACTTTCTCCATTGCAATTTCTTTTACAGAGAGCTTTCTGTTCGCGTCAACAGTGAATTCGTTCTCATCAGCAGAGTTGATGACGTTCTTTTCAGCGCCAACCTCTTCAAGAGCGGCGATTCTGTCAGTCAGACCGGTGATAGCAGCTTCAACCGCAGTCACACGCTCAGTAAGAGCAGTGAGGTCAGCAGCCTTTGCATAGTCACCAATCTTCAGACCATCAACAACTTCCTGAATGTAGGCAACGACTGTAGTGGAAGTTGCACCTTCGGGAAGCGCACCGACAAATGCTTCGAGGTCGTCAATAGCACCCTGAAGCTCAGTCTTGTCCGCACCCTTGAGGTAGTCATTTTCGATGGTAGTCACTCTCGTCATGAGAGCGGCAACACCCGTGGTATCAGAGAGAATCCAGTCGGCAACCTCTTTCAGAGTGTCGAAGTCTTCACTCGTACCCTCGCCGAGAACAGTTGCAACAGCTTCGGAAATCGCTTCGGTCTTGGCAGTAGAGATAGCAGTCTCAAGCGCAGTCTTGTCCGCAGTCTTGAGATAGTCATCCTCAATCGCCTTAACACGACCGGCAAGAGCAGTATCATCATATGTAGCGGCTTCCTGAGCCTCGCCAATCATCTGAACAACAGTCTTGCCTTCTTCGACAGTACCAATCTTTTCGTTGATAGCATCGACATCGGTTCTCAGACCTTCAATAAGCGCCTGAAGACCTTCGACTGTAGTGGAGCTGAGTTCAACCCAAGTCAGCGCACCGTTCTTGTAAACTGGCTGATAAGACTTGGCTTCTTCGAAAGTGCCATCCATACCGAACAGAGAGATAACACCATCTTCGTCCACAGAAATGGTCTTGCCATCACCTGTAGGAATCACGCCGACAGGCTGGAGAGCCATGTTCTGGTCGATGTAGTAAACGCCGGTGCCGGATTCCTCAACTACAGCGAGAATCTGACCGGGATATGCTACGGCGTTATTGGTCGCATAATCTTCTGCATCGGCAAAGCTTGCATGAACGGCATATCTTTCCAGAGGAAGGGCAGCCGCACGTTTGAAGCTAACACCGGCAGACCATGTAGCGCCGTTATTTAATTTAGTGAAAAATTCAGTTACAGTCATGTTTTAGTACCTCCTTCTCCTTACCAAGTTAAAGTAAGAGCCTTAGTGTCGTAATCGGCATCAAGAGCTACATACCAGATTTCAAACTCGATGGAAGCAGTACCGAAAGTCATGGTAACATTCTTCGCCTTACCAATAGTAAGAGGAAGCTTGTTGCTGTCGGAAATACCGGACAACTCTGCATTGTAACCTGTGGGGATAGCAACGAAGAACTGTCTCCAAGAAGCGGTTGCGGTTGCAGAAGTGGGCTTAGTCTGATTGTACGCATTAGCATCCTTGACAACGCTACCAAGAGCCTTAATTTCAGCCTCAGTAATGTTTGCGGGGTCAGCAATCAGCGCACCGTCATACTTGAAACCATAGAACATAGGCACATACCATCTGTAGAGTTCCTTAGAAACCTCGGCAGTAGTACCTGCGGAGATAGCCTTTGCAGGATACATCTTCTTCAGATTGGAAACAGGAATGAAACCATCATCATAGGTCGCAGAACCTTTAACGCTCATATTGCCTTTGGCAGTCTTTACACCGGAATCAACAGTAAAGGTATTGCCGCCCTCAGTCTTAGGCAAAATAGCATTTGTACCATCAGTCAAAACATAACCAGTAACATTTGCACCAGTTGTATTGTTATTTACAGTAGCAGTCGCAGTATCGCCCTCTTCACCGGTTTCCTCAGTATAACCATACTCGTAACTACCGTCCTCATATGAAACAGTAACATCCTGAGAAGCAGAACTACCAACCTCAATATATTTCAAAGAGCCGCTTACAGAAACAGTAGGATTGGTAACAGAAATATCGGTGTCTTCCTCTACATGAATAGTTTCCCATAATTCATAAATGTTCTTACCGGTTGCCGGAATTGTAGCTTGACCATTGGTGAGTTTTACATTGCCAGTTTCAACCGTAGTAAGCAAATCTCTGTCAAAATATACATTTCCTGCATTGTAATTACCATCCATAGCTGCCCATGCAGAACCATTGTAAACATAAGCAGTATAAGAATATTTAATATCAGAAATCAAAGTCTTAACAATAAAAATATCGTCTTTCTTTGCCTCAACACCCAATTCTGTAAGAACTCGTACAATAACATCATCATCGGTTTCGCCTTCTTGCTTAATACCCTCATAGTGATTTGCCATGACAGCTTTACTTGCTTCGTATGCTGCAATAAGAACCTCATAAGTATCAGTACCGTTACCGTAAACAACAACACCGGTGTCGAGATTCAGACACGGTTCACCGGCTGCGGGAACAATACTCTTGTTTGTCTCCCAGTTCTCGGCGGTATCGCGTCTGACCTGAATAATTGTTTTTAATACAGTCTCAGCCATAATATCCTCCTAAAAAATCGTAATATAAGAAAAGCCGTCGGCATCAAACACCGGCGGACGTTCCTCCATCTATTCTTTTAACGTCGGTGATGTCACCGACCTCACTCTTAAAGGGCTTCAAGCTGTTATCACTCTGAACAATGTACGGCAGCCATTCGGAGCCGTTTTGAACAGTAAAGATAAAGCCGACACAGGGGTAGTTTTTTGCCCACTGTTCTGCCTCTGTCAGAGTCTCAAATCGTGTGCGCTCTGCAAGGGGGAATAATTTACCGTCTGCATCATAAAAGAGCAGTTCGGAATCTTTCTCGTCCTTTGTGATAATCAGTGTATCGCGTGGAATTACACCGCTATCAATAGCTGATTGCACACCGGTCTTTTTACCATATGCAACTCTTGCCAAAATACAGTCCTCCTATCTTTTAGAAATGAATAACATCGTCGCTGCTTCCGTTATTTCCTGTAGAACTGTCATCTGAACCACTACCTGACTCTGTATCAGAATCAGATTCGCCGCCAAAATCTATAACTTCATCGGTAACATCCGCAGAAACGCTTTCCATGTCTATTTGATTTCCAATAGGAGCGCCGTTTGCCGTGAGCTGTAAATAATTACCCTCGTCATCGTACATGATGTCATCGGCTTTCTTGGCAATGTCTTCGTTCATCTTTGCGATATCTTCATCAATTTCAGCAACTTCACTCTCCATCGCTTTCTGGAGTTGGTAAAGAGCCGTTACCTGATGGTCGCAGAAATGGTCATCCATATTTTTCGATTCCTGTATGTAGAGCATACACTCTCCACTTTTTGAAATCGTGGGGTTTGACGGAGTGCCCGTATAAATCTGCAACCAAGTGCAAATCTCCCCGGGATATTTCGTCAGCTTACAGGTGACAGGAAGAGTGTACTGATAATAGGACTCTTTATATTTTTCATCCATACGTTCCAAAATGACAATGTCAGGAACGCCATCAGCACGGATATAGCTTAAATAAACCTTGGCAGTCAGGATGTCGATTTCACCAACTGTCAACGGAATCAAATAGATGATTTTTCGGTTGAGGTTATCGCCTCTGTAAAGTGTATCATTTACAGTGATAACAAGGTTCATGCTTTCATCCAGCTTTATGTACACTTACTTCACCTCCATTCGTTACAAAATTATATAATCAACTTCTTCAAGCGTCATATCGTCATAGGACAGGAGCATATCTTCGTCCATTTCCTCAAGCATCCTATGGCGCTTCAATACTGTGGTAACTTCCGCAGCAAATTGTACTCCGTTCGATTCTGGCTCCATATATTGAATTATCCATTCAACTGCTTGGGCAAGAATGGAAGCTGCATTGTACGCGACTTCGTACTTTGTCGCATATTCTTCAGACACATCACTGGTAATCTCAAATCCCGCCGCACCACTACCAAGCGAAAAGTGAATTTCTGTTTCCAAAACGCTTGCTGCGAGTTGCATTACAGTTTCGGATGCTGTATATAAACGATAACAGAGGTTCACAAGGTCTGCAGTTGGTATGACAGCAGATTCTGCTGAGATTGTTTTTTGCACCTGCATATCAGAAACTTGAGATGCAATTTGCATTTCTGAAATCGGTTGTAAAATACTGCGCTTGAGCACATCTTTTACATTGATATTCGGGTGCATCACGGAGCTGCCGCCACCAAGAGATTTTGCAATCATAGCATTCAATGGAGCAACTGCAATCTGAAGCTTGTTGTCAACCGATGTGAACATTGTTCGCAAGGTATCCAGATTATCAGGTGGTGCGATTTCGATAATTGATGGAGTGGGATTCAATACATAGTGAGTCTGAAAATCCGCAGAAACATTAAGGCTGGTTCCCCAGTTTAGACGTTCGATGCATACTTTTATCATCTTGTCGATATGAGAAACCAGCTCGGAGTCGGTTTGTACGGCAACAAACTTTTGAAGCACATAGCTTTCAAGACAGCTTTCCAGAATCATTCTGTGTGCAGCCGTCAAGCCGTCACGAAACGGAATAGAGTAGACGATAATGTCGCATTGAGTAAGGCGATTATTTAAGAAAATATCAAATTCCTTAGCCATATGCGACTCATCTCCTTATTAAGCAGGATTCTGAACGGACAGACTCAGATACTTTTCCTTGATGGTCATGATGGTGGCAGTTTCAACGCTACGAGGTGTGGACAAAGTACCATACATCAGAAGATTACCTTCACCGGCAGTCGGGGAATCATAAATAACGAAGTGGGTGATAGTGCCCCAGCTTGCCGTAGATTCGTTGAAATTGATAGCCTGTTCGTTGGTGACAACACCATCGGCAGGTTCACTGAGAGAAGTTAATCTGACACGGGCATAACCGGCATCAACAGAAGGCTCAGTTACGCCACCGCCGCCTACATTGGGAGTGGAAGAACTCAGTCCGATGTAATAAGTGGTCGGGATAGCGGGAGATGTCAGAGAGTTAAATACATTGCCCGCCACACAATTCAAGAAATAAGTGGTATTCATATGTTATCCTCCTTATAAATCCAAATCAGGGTTACTGACGGATAAAGTTTTTATTGATGTTGTTCGTGATATACAGAATTCCCTGTTTTGGAATTTCGATATCTCCGTTTACATCACGAATGATTATCTGATAAATGTATTTGCCGCACAAGTCAACCGTATCTGATGGTGTCAGAGTAACAGTCAGTACATTGTCGGCAGTTACATCATCATTGTAAATTGCCTCCATTGATTTAGTCAGAATGGGAGCCCCCTTCTTGTTTGTGAAACTCACAATGGAGAAATTGCACGTACAACCAGTCAGACTGAAAGGCTGTTTATTCTTATAGAAATACACATTGAATGCGAGATTCTGTGTTTCACCGCCGACAAAGTCGATAGTCGGCAGTGTATATGGGCTGTAATCACAAATCATATATCATCGCCGCCTTTCATTGTGATTAGTCATCTGTATCGGGCTTGTCCTTTTCGGTAATATCAGCATGACTAAGCAAACTCGCAATCTCCTCAAGCATAGCGATGCTTCCGCTGAGATTCGCAAGATTTGCTTTGCCATTTACACTTACACTATTCAGTGCGTTTATGACAACGGTGATACGCTGTATAATATCTTCTTTCATACTCTAACTCCTTTTAATCATGATGTTGATATATTTGCAATTGCTTCTTTGACCATGCTGTTAATAAGCCCATATAAACTTGTCCATGAGCCGTAGTGACGCATGAATATTTCGTCTGCTTCCATGTTCATCCAAAGATTAAGTGCCTCAAATCGCATATTTGTTGTTGCATTTAACACGATGCCTTGATTGGAATACATTTCGACAATGTTTGTGATACTTACACCGTCACTGCCATATCCTCTCGTTAAGCTACCCAATGTTCCGCTTTGTCCCCAGTAGATTTCACCACCAACAATAGTAGGCGAATAAATCATGTTGCCGTTGATAAAAGAACCACCGGTATAATTACCGTTGACAAGGTCTGCAATGTCAGAACGAAGGGTTCTGGCTTCAGTTGTTGCGCTGGCACCCAAATCATAAGCATCGTTTGCAGTGTCAAGCGCTGTATCCGCTCTGTTATAGGCGCTGTTTGCCATTTGATATGAATAACTGCTTCCAAGATTCGTCTCTGAAACAGTTGCCCAGTTGATAGAAGAACCGGCTCCCATCTTTATGCTGCCTTTGACAGAAACATTTCCTGCACTATCGACTACGAAGTTACCATTACCGACATTGATGCCATTCAAATTCAGATAGTCGGCAGTAAACTGATAACCGTCATTCATCATGGCATTACCAAGCATATCTTGGAAAGTGGCACCGGCAACTGTACATTGGGTAAACGCACCGTTTTGAGCATACAGATAACCGTTCTTTTTAACTCGGAATGGAGCTGACTCAGGGGATGATGCACCTGCCCATATTGCATACAGAGAGTGTGTATTTGTCCCAGAACCATTTAAGGCTACATAATTTGAGCCAGACCCGGCATACAGATAATCCTCCGCAATCGTGAATCCGCCAATCTTACCGGATGTAGCCATGACCTCTCCACGAAAGTATGCACTGCCATCCCGAATGTCCAGAAAGAAGTTAGCGTTTTTAGGCATACCGTCTGTGTCAGTGATGATATCACCGTCTGAATCAATAAATGATGGGGTGACAGTCGTTCCTTCGGTTGTAAACAAGTTGCTGTTGCCCGCAACGACACCGTAATCAGGGTCGATAATGATATTGCCGCCTGTTTGATTCTGTAATACAAACGTGGCATTGTTCAGCCAAGCACCGGACGCATCAACCATAAACTGCATTACACCATCATCAGTTGCATTTTCAATTACAAGGCTGTTACCTACAATCAGCTTGCCACCGATTACTTCGGCATTTACACCGAAATATGTACCGGTGCTTTCTGTTTTGAACAGACCGAGAGCCAGTTTTGCTGTTGCCCAGTTGTCGTCAGACATAGCAATCATGCTGTCAACAATTCTGATTTGGTAGGGAGAATCGCCTCCCACATGAATACCGGCACCGTTGATGATTACGCTTTGGTTGGAAGCTGCTATAATGGTGTTGACGGAGGCATCCAAGGAACTTTGCATGAAATCAGATACCTGCGTTGCTTGATTAGCCGCTTGGTTGTAAATGTACTTGCTTGCATCGAAACTGCGACTGGATGAGTAGCTGCTCTCAATCATATCGCTCAAGGTGTTCACGGCATCATGTCGTTTGAAGCGATTGGAGAATATAATCGAAAAGCTCTCTTTGTTTTCAAAATCCAGTTCGAATTCGATGATATATGGGGTGATGGTTTGCTTGCCGCCGATGTTGACATATACACCCTTACCAAGTTCCAGTTTATTTCTGAATGGAGCAAATTCATTCGCAAACAGGAAGTTACCGGACTCAACAGAGAATTCGTATGTAGGCGTTGCCAAATCAGCCAGAACACCAACGCCATATTCGTATAACTCCATTTTTACAGAGTAACGCTTATAATCATTGATGTTTGCAGTGAGATACATAGTGCCGGACGATGTATTGAACTGCATCGTACTGCCTTTGTATGTAGTGATACCATCCTCGTTGCGGACAGAGATGTTGCTTGAAAAATTCCGCAGCGTTCCGTCCATCGTAATCATACCGCTGGATGCGGTTGAATTGTTTACTCTCAGTGACCCGGCATATATGCTTAAAACGAATTTATTTCCGGATGATACTTCAAGCGTACCTCGAATGATGTCGCCACTGACAGGGGCGCTGCCGCTGAAAACGAAAGAACCGCCTGCAAGTGAATACATTGTTTTACTGAAATCAGAGGTTAAATCTATCTTTGTAATAGTCGAACCGCTGATGTTCACGCTTTGATTGCTTAGGGTATAAGAATTGCCGGATACAGTTGTATCAATATCGGTAGCAACGAATGTGTCCTCTGTGATATCCTGCTCAATCAGATAGTTTGAAAGAACACTGTATTCCTCTTCCGTAAAATAGTTGGTGATACCCAACTGTTCAACGATACTGTTGATTTTTGCGACACAAGAAGAAGAGTTGTTTTCATCAAGCTCGCTTTCAATATCGGCAATAGCAGATGTCTGGGTGGAAATTTCTCTCTTCTTTGCAGATATTTTTGAATTGATATCATTGAGAACTGCCTGCTGAGACTGTTTGCCCTGCGCAGTTGTTTCATTAGCAAGGGCTTGAATGGTAACACTTTGCTGTGAGATAAGTATCTCAAGCTCACCCTGTAGCTCAGTTAGTTCTGCCTTGGCTGATAACAATCTTGCGGTAACAGAAGCGCGGAGAGCAGATAACCCTTCAAAATATGAACGATTATTTTGGATGCTCCTTTGCCAGCTTTCGTATTTGTCGGCAAGAGATTTTGGAATATCTCCATTGGCGATAAAGTGACTTACATCATAAATCCACCCGGTTCCGATGGGGTTTACTTCTCGGATATCCAAACCATCTGCACCATAGGGACGGATTGCGGTCACCAGCTCATCACTGAGCTCTTCAACATCTACCGATTCGAGAAGATTATCAAAGTCCAGATATATGGGGAGATTGGTGCGCTCCTCGTCCGCATCGTAGACATTGATAGTTTTTTCATAGGGGTCAAACACAAACACACAGCGATACTTTTCAGGTGCCGTGTTATAGATGAATGATAACAGAAAATCGTCATACTGGCTGAATGTTCTGTATCTCTGCGCAATAGTGGGAGAGATGTAGCCAGCCTTCCAGCCTATAGCGATTTCCAGAATACGCCCGAACAGTGTGTTGGCGTTATACGGATTGGTGCTGTCGTAAAACTTGAACGTGCCTTCCTCCAAGAAAAACTTTTTGGAATCAAGCAGTTTCTCAATAGAGTAACCTTTGAGGTGCTTAGTTTCAGCAACACCATCTGAATCCGTAGTGGGATTCATGGTCATATAAATGCCGTAATGTTCTGTGTAGATTACTTTATACCCAGTAAGTTCATCGTAAATCCAATTACGTTCACCATCAATGACAGCGGGGATGTCGAATGAAATCTCACTTGGCTCTGAAAACTTAATATTCATTTTCAGGTTATATACACAAGGAATAACGCCAATGGTTTTTTCACCAAGGGTTTTGAGAACAAGAGTGGGAGTCTCGGGGATTCCACTTTCATTAAGCGCTAATTTTGCATAGTTCAGATACATGGTTATCCCTCCTTATCCCGCTACATTGTATAAGAATCTACCGGAGATGGTTAGGATTCCATTGCCCTTTACGGTTAGTGAATTGTCACCATGAAGCCAATCGAAAGAAATTCAAATTGAATCCATCGTAAAGGTTATAGCCATATGTTGTTTCTCGAATGATACCATTGTTGTTGTCAACGGTGACCATCACGCCATCAGATGTCGGAATGCCCTTGATGAGGAATTCTCTGTCATTATCTGCATGGTTTACAATACTCAAACTTGAAGTACCGACCGCAGGGTCAAACGAAAGATTCGGTTTGATAAACTCTCGGACAGAACTCTCATTTCGGAAAAGAATTGAGGTTTCGCCGTTAATCTGATATTGTTTTTCAAATTCGAAACCATACGCATATGGGCAATCGCATACAATCGTTGCTTCAAACGCAACGGGGAGCCAACCATGTGCCAAGGGCGTAAGTTCCGTTATCAAGCACTTGAATTGATACAACTCCATGTCGGGTTGGTCAATGGATAACCATTGGTAATCTTGATGCCCTGTAAGCCAAAAGCTGATGTCTTCCAACTCATATCTGTCAAGAGTTCGCTCAGAACCGAAGACAAGCTTGAACTGCAAGGGCTTTTCATGATACTTTACCCCAAAATGAATCGGCTGTATACGATTACTGATTCTTTGCTCAACGATGTACGCTCTGTTGCCAAACGCCACATCGCTTTGTCCATTACCGTCAAAATCATAAATCATTAAGCCATACATCAAAGAAGATTCACCGGCAAATGAAAATTCATAGGAATTAAAAATCGCGTACACCTCCAATCTATATTATCTAAGATGGTGGGGAGGCTTGGTTCTCCCCACCGTATGTTTATCGTTTGATGTTCAGTTGTTTCAGAACATCGTTAACAAACTGTCTATTTACCTCACGGTGCTTTTCGACGGTTTCTTCATTCGTACCTGTGATATAAACATTTCCGAATTCAATGTTGACACGCTTGTCTTCGGTGATTGCTGCGAGTTCATCAGCGGTTGTCGCGTGCTTCTTCTGGAAGAGCTGGTTGTATCCAACATTTTCGATGAGTTTACCGAATTTGTCGGAGAGGGTCGTAGCAAAATCAACCAATCTGAAAAGGCTTGCTTGCTGTTCGTCGGTCAGAATCATTTCTCCGTTTTCCAAAACCGCAAAGGTTTCATTCTTTTTCAGAGATGACAAGCCGCCTACGATACCACCTTCATGGTAACAATCATAAAGTCTACGACTACTGCCGACACTGCCGAGATACCACACACCATCAGCACCACGCACCAATTTCTCGCCGAGCAGTGCTTCAATTTGTGCAGCTATCTTTGCATTCGCATCTTCAAGCTCATCTCGTTCACTTTCAGAAGCGTTCCACCACGCGGCTGAATTGGCTTCCATACGGTCAACCAGACTTGAAACTTGAAGTACCTTTTGTTTGCTGGCATTTGCCTCAGCACTATAGTTGCCTACGCTGCCAAGATTTGTTGTGCCGGAAGCGGGGCTGATAGTTGTATTTTCTGCCTCAGTAATTGCCGCAGTAATACTGCTGACAGCCTGTACATAACTTCCGTATTCTTGTACCGCCATAGAAGCGGCGTTCCAAGCGCTAACTAAATCTTGCTGCAGGGTATTGCCGTACTCATAGTTGTATGCCAAAAGGTCTTGATAAAGTCCATTCCAATCATTGTTGATACGTTCAATCGCTAACTGGTAGACTTTTTCCGTACTGCTTACAGTTTCTTCAACCGCAGCAATCTCCTTTTCCTTTTCGGCGCTATAAGCATCTGCCATATCGTCAAGTGCATCTTCATGCACTTCGAGCATATGGTCTGCCTGATAGTCGGTTAACTCTTCCTGCAAATCTGCAAGTTCTTCTTCAAGCGTAATCTTTTCTGCCTGTGCCTCGCGGCTATCATCCAGAGAAAGTGTGTTGATACGCTCTTGGATTTTTGCAATTTCCTCGATTTTGTCTGCAAGCTCATCTTCATAGTCAGCTTCTTCTTTGGTCGCTTCAAGCATCTCTTTCTTCAGCTCAACGATTTCTTCATAATCAGAAATCTGCTCCTCTAATGCTTCGACCTGTTGTTCTGCTTCCCACTCGATAAGCTCCATTGTGTAATCGAGAATATCATCAAGTGCGTTTTTTTGCTCCTGCAATGCTTCTTTGCGAGCATCAAGCTCTGCCTGAAGCGCGTCACTGCGTGATTGGGTTGTGCCACTCATGCTGGAACCTATGTTTGCGATAGCATTATCAGCCAGAGAACGCAGATTGTTGATATTATTTAATGCAGCCGTATATTGTGAATCTTCTAAATTCAGCAATGCAAGGTTTGCATAAACAAGTCCCCACGTTGCGTTTGTTGCATTGTTGGTGGCGTAAAGAAGCCGTTCGAGTTCAGCCGTATTACCGGCTTCAAGAGCCAAACGCAACTGCTCGACATAATTTAGGGCAGATTCAACTGCCAACTGCTCAGTGCGAACAGCAATAACATTCTGGATATTCTCTTTGTTGATTACAAGTTGACCATTCTCATCCTGTAAGAATGCCATGTATTCAACGCCGAGGTCGATAATGCTCTGCAGGCTGTCAATTGTAATATATCCATATTCGGCATATTCATCCGCAGCATCACTCAGGGTAGTGTAAACGCTTTGCAAATCATCAACAGCGCTCTGTGCTTCGCTGACAATATCATTCAAAGATGAAATGACTTCGTCTTCCAGATTACGAGCCTCGTCGATGAGATTTTGTACCACTTCATCCGTGATGTCGAATCCCTTTGAGGTGTAATATTCGATTTCATCATTGATTGCTTTCAGAATAGCACTGTAGGAACGACTGATTTCAGATGCACTTGCACCATCAGCCTTTAGTTGCTCGATAGAGAATTTCCTATCGTTCAGATAATCGTCAAATTCATCCTGACGTAACTGCGCGATATTCTCTTCATATTCCCACCACAGTTCCTGAAGCTCTTGGATATAGTCGTCGTTTTCCTCAAGACCAAGCGCACGGTATTCTTCCGCTGTAGCATGAACCGCTTCCTGCATCTTGCGGTAGATGGCGGCGATTTCGTCGGCACTGCCGCCATTTTGTTCAAGCAGGAATATATCGTGTTCGAAGTCACCGATATCAGCATTGAGAGCGTCCTCGTATGCGCTCAGAGCATACCGAAGCGTTTGACCGTGAAGAAGCAAAACGCTTGGTCAAAGAAATTGCAACAGAAGCAGACAAAACTTCTGCGGCGATTGATTCAGCCATGATTAACACGCAGGTTGATTATACCGCGCCTTTCAATGTGAATGATTCCTTCGATGATGTAATGGAAGAGTTCCTTG
Organism: uncultured Dorea sp.; assembly: GCA_964577075.1. Lineage (GTDB taxonomy): Bacteria > Bacillota > Clostridia > Lachnospirales > Lachnospiraceae > MD308. The sequence goes on from CAZNXL010000001.1 coordinate 24,206, forward strand.
CAATGAAGTAAATAGCAGACGAGCCGACTTGTTCGGCTCCCTGCTTCAGGCAGAAGCAATCAGAGATACTTTATTTGGCGTTTGACAGAGCGTTTCTGTCACCGACAGCGATGTCGGTTCTCAATCATAAATAACGGAACAGTGATGTTTCATCATAATTCCGCTCTTTATAGATGAAAATACTACTTATCAAGTAAGTGATGGTAAAATCATTCCATCTTCTGGGGATGTTTTTGAAAAAGAACGTAAGCCGTATTACGAAGTGCCAACACAATATCCGCTCTAACACCATTCTCCAACCACAAGACGTATCGCTAATAAGTCGGCCACAAAAGACCCCGCCGACAACCATCAAACGGCTGATTTCTGGAGTTTGATAGACTCAAATAAAATCGTTTTGAGGATGTTCCTCTTAACAATTTAATGCGTTGGTTAACAGCGACATATTGTACATCCAAAATAAAATATCAACGTGCGTTTCTGCTTGAAGCAGAGTGCCGAACTCAAAGCCAGCCAATCCGAGCTGGCTTTTCTTATATCTTTTACCAATTTTACAGGAGGTGGTTTCTTGCGTGTAAGCATAAGTAAGGGCAACGAAAAGCTGGGTTCAATTCAAAGTGTATCATTGCCGTCTGGTGTGACCTGCAGAGAATGCGACTGCAGAAAGAAATGTTACGCTCGACGAATTGAGCAGCGCCGAAAAAGTGTGCGAGATGCATACCAAAACAATCTGACTGTATTGAATAAAGAACCTGATACATACTGGCGGGAGGTCGAAGCGGCAATTATGCTGTCACGATACTTCCGCTTTCATGTTTCCGGCGACATTCCGTCCTCCGATTACTTTGAACGGATGATAGAAATCGCAAAGCGCAATCCACATTGCGAGGTTTTGTGCTTTACAAAGAAGTATGAAATCATAAATGACTATCTCAGCACGTCTTATTTGGATTCCATCAGAGGAACCACCATTCACCCACAACTCTACAATATGTGGATGATAGCAGAACAGTTTCTTCCCAAAAACTTGCACATTATCATGAGTGCATGGAAAGGGTTGGAAATGAATAATCCGTACACACTACCGGAGGCTCATGTTCGGTACCGCGATGGTACAACAACTGCTAAAGAGGGCGCAAAAGAGTGTAGCGGAAACTGTACCGAATGCGCCATCACCGATGAAGGTTGCTGGACACTTGGATATGGGGAGCAGGTGATATTTAATGAACACTAACGTAAAGAAGTTCTTTGAACGCTTGACTCGCAGTGGTTTTGAAAAGGCTTGGCAGAAAGTTCATGACGAATACGATGCCGTATGCAAGGAACGTGACCGCTGCCGCCAGCTCGTAAACGAGTGGAACAAAGATGAAGAAATTCAAAAAGCGCAGCAACAAGCTGAGTTTTACAGAAGATATAGTCTTCATGAACTCTCCAAAGAAGAGGCTCGACGAATTCATGAGTTCCGTGAGGCTCATTACAAATCATGTAAGAACAGCGGAACGTACCTGTTCGAACTGAATGGAACTGGAATAGGAGAAGCAATAACAATTAAATGCCCATGCTGTAATGAGGAAGAAGATGTGACCGATTACAATAGACAAAAGGAAGGAGCTTCCTATGATGAGATTTCAGGGTAAGAATTTTGCTTGTGATGAATGTCCCAACTACGAAGGTCTTGAATATAGACTGAAAGTCGCAGAGGAGGGCGGGTATGAGCCGCAGCTTGAATATTGTGGCTGTGATAAAGTACAATCCGAGTTCTATGCCGGCGGTTTTTGTGATGATGCTTTTATAGATGAGGTTTCACAGAAGAAAGCCAAACCCAGAAAAACAGGCTCGGCATACCGCCGTTTGATGAAGAAGCAGAAGAAAGACAGGTTGATGAAAATCATCAACAGAGGTGGGTACAATCCTGCCGCAGGATATGTCGATTGGGACTTTGTTGACGGCGAATGGAAACCCATCGGAAAGTACATCAAGTTCCCGAAGAATTCAAACCAGCAGAGATTCTTCAAACGCTATTCCAACAGAGTAGCCAGAAGAAAGGAACTTCCGACCAAAGGCAACGGATACCGCAGGCACTTCGACTACTGGTGGACGTTGTATTGATAAGAAAGGATGAGAGATATGCACAAATATAAAATCGAACTTGTTACAACATCCGACATCGTGACCTTCGTAAATATTGCCTCCGCTCAAAACGGAAGCGTGAAACTCATTGATGATTCTGGATTCTGCGTCAACGGAAAAAGTTTGCTCGGAGCGATGGCAACGGTTGAGTGGAACTCCTTGTACTGTGTTTCAGACGAGGATATCTACATGAAGATTAAGCAGTTCTGCACGGAGGATTGAAATGTTTGAAGCTATTACAGTGTTCAAGGGCGAACACTATTTCCTCAGTAACTTTTATTCTGCTCCTGTAGTTTTCGAGGGAGTACGATACGAAAACAATGAAGCAGCATTTCAGGCTGCCAAATGTCCGAGTCGAAAGCAGGAATTCTGTAATTTGAATCCTTCTGAAGCAAAGCGACTCGGTCGTCAGGTTGAGCTTCGTCCAGACTGGGAGAGGGTTAAGTACGATATCATGTATCGAATCTGCAAGGAAAAATTCATGCAGAATCATGACCTTAGAGTTAAGCTTATCGGTACGAAAGATGCCGAGCTTATCGAAGGCAATGACTGGAATGATACGATTTGGGGCGTGTGCAACGGTGTTGGTGAAAATCATCTTGGCAGAATTTTGATGCGGGTCAGAGACGAGGTAAAATTCGGTTACAAATGCGGGCACAGCGAATGTCCCGAAAGAGACTGTATTTTCCACAAGAACAGCACTGGAAAGTTTGCCAAATCAACAGACAAGATGCCTTTCTATTACCCGGAAAGCGCATGGGAAGTTGAACTGTGCTGGTGTCATGAGGGGGCATAAATTATGAAGAAAAAGTATTGTGTGACAGTTACAAGAACAGGATTCTTGTATATCGAAGCAGAAAATGAAGACGAGGCTATGGATATAGCAGACCATCAAACCACTGACACAGTCATGTGGTCGGATGATTGGGCTCCTACTGACGTTTTCGAGGATAAATCTGCCTTGGGCAGCTCATACATTTGTGAAAAAGCTTTTGAATAATATGCGTAGGAGGTCAGTGAATGGCTGAATTTTGTCTTGATTGTTTCAATAGACTGATTGCTGATACTGGTGATTCTCCTATAGTCAGTGATAGTGTATTTCTGTGTGAAGGATGTGGTCAAGTCAAACCTGTGGTAGTGAACACAATTCCAAAGCCTGTAAAAGCCCTGTTTTTGGACTATGATGGTGTGGTAAACACACCGATGTGGAATGAAGATGGTACCAAATGCAGATATAATTTCCCAAGCGACGGTAAGGTAAACAACTTCCAAGCTGTCCAATGGATATCTGAATTCTGTCAGAAACACGGGTATCACATTGTAGTAACGAGCACATGGCGGTTAGATAGCAACTATAAAGAGTGTCTCATTAACGGTGGTCTTCGAAATGGCATCGAAATTTTAGGCAGAACGGAAAGCCTGAATAATAAGTGCCGTGGGGAAGAAATCAAGTTGTATCTTGAATCACACCCTGAAATCGAAAGTTACATAATCGTCGATGACGAAGACGATATACTTGAAGAACAACGTCCATATTTCGTCGAGGCAGATGGCTACTTTGGTTTCGGACTGGCAGATGTTAATAAATGCGAACGGATTCATAAGCAGGTGGCAAATGCCAACAGCGCCGATTGATATTCAAAAGCTAAAGTTCAGATGCACCACAATGGATAAAGACCCGGATTTCAACCTTGGCATCAACCCATGTGGTAAGTCAATCAAGGTTGGTGACATCTGGTTGTGTGGAGACAAAAACGGTCGGTACTGTCCAAGCTATACATTCGAACGCTGTGGTGGTGCGGTTTCTTTGCGAAAAAGTAATGGAGGTTTAACAAGTGGAGATAGTGGTTGAAACTTTTGATGGAGTCCGCATTTATTTCAATGATGGAGATACCATCATAATGGACGATACTTTTATCACTTTCAACGACATCATTTCTTGGATGTCAGACGGAACGCTCTCATTACATGGACTAAGGGGTGCAACTCCTATCAAATCCTTCGGACGCAGTAGAAACAAGACCAAGCTACAAACCCAGCTTCCATTGCTGGCGGCAACTTTTTGATTATGAAAGGCTGATTTGATATGTTTCTCAGATGGTATCGAAAGAAAATTGCGGAAGCGGTTGAAGACAAAATGTACTATATGGGTTCCTGCCCCAATGAAAAGGAAATCATTCTAAGCATCATTGCGCCGAAAGACTACAAAAGAGGTAACGCATCTCACTGCAGTACAGACTGTTGGAACAAAGAGTGCGTGTGTTACCATCGGGATATGAAAGGTTAATTTTATGTATGCTGTAAAAATAGAAATAACCCAACAGGATTTTGATAGACTTATCACAGAACGATTAAGTGAAGATGATATTTCAAAATTTCCTGATTGTGAGTGGGTTCCTGTAGTTATAAAAACAACCGATTGTCTGAATATAGAAATTATTGCGGTTCCAAGCCCATGTAGTGCCAAAATAAACGAGGCAAGTTATACTGCTTTTCTATATGAAGCCAATGGTGTGATTGCCGAAGATATGGCAACCTACGACACCAAAGTCGAGGCAGTAGCATTTGCCAAATTTCGTAATTGGGACGAGGTTGTAAACGATGTTACTGGCGAAATTGTGTGGCGGAGATAAATAATGGTGATTATCCTATGAGATTTTTTATCGTATATTATGAGCATTATTCAAGTCCCGGCACAATTTATTCTGTTCGAGTTCCTGTGGTAGGCAATGACCCGGAATATTCGTGGAGAATGTCTCCACTTAATGTGCCCCATACAAAATTCATCAAAGCTAAAGAAGAAAGAGGTGAAATCCTTTGAGAACAAAGGTGTACAGTGTCTTTCCGGCTTGTGGAAAAACATGGTTGTGTAAGCACCAAGATGAATATGGTCTGAAAATTCTCGATTCAGACAGCTCTTACTTTAGCTGGGTTTGGAAATGTCCGGCAAATGATGAGCGTGGTATGTATAGCCCGAACGCCAGAAAAACCAATGAGAGAAACCCAAGCTTTCCTCAGAATTATATCGACCATATCAAATGCAAGGTCGAGTCCAGCCAGTATGATTATATTTTTGTAAGCAGTCATGCTTCAGTAAGAGAGGCGCTTGAAGCAGCGGGAATTGATTTCACGATTGTTTATCCGTCTGCTGAACTTGTATGTGAATGGGTTGGACGCTGTTATTCCAGAAGTAAGAAGGGCGAAAGCGGGTGTAACCCAGATGTATTATATGACAACTGGCATCAATGGATTAACGAATGCGAGGTCACAGGATGCTCTCACGATGAGATTGTGCTGAATGCTGGAGAGTATCTCAGCGATTATCTGATAGAAGATGGCGAATATAGAAAAGGATATCAACAAGCGCTAAAAGATATCAATCAGACCATGCAGGTCATCACTGAGGATTGGAATCCTTCAGTTTGTCCTCGATGCAAAGAAAGTTTCTATGATTTTGAGCCGTGCTTTGATGGTTACTACAACAGGGCAACCAGCTTGGATAGATGCCCATTCTGTGGTCAAAAACTTGATTGGGACAAGCGATAATAGGAGGCTGCGATGAGAGACCCGAACAGATTATATAAGTTCTACGAACAATTACGCAATGTCCACATGGAACATTTCCCAGACCTGCGTTTCGGTCAGTTGTGCTACAATTTTTTCGCTTGGTTGGCTGAACGAAATGTAGACTACTTTTTCCCGGAAGAAGATGAAATGCTGAGGGCTTTAGATAGGTATATCGAAGACCATAACAAAAGAAGGCTCGGCAAGAAAAAAATATAAAATGTGAAACGGGAGGGCGCATGACCAGAGGGAAATACATCCGTGACTTTTATATCTTACCAACAGTAATCATCCATAACGGCGATGGAATTTACACATCCATAGAATTGGCATGGTTGCGTTGGTACATTGGAATCGTAATCCAAGATAAGGGGTAACAGTGCAATACAAAAACAAGGTTAAATTATACGATACATACGGAGTTCTGTACGTCGATACAGCCGAGTTTCTCTTTGACCTTGAAGACCTTCCGATAATCCAGAGTCGAGATAGCTGGTATAAAGATAAGGATGGATACCTTGTCAGCAGTTATTTCTTTGACGATAGGCGGCGATTTGTTCGGTTTCACCGAATCATTATGAATGCTCAACCTAACCAATGTGTTGACCACATCAATAAAAACAAGGCAGATAACCGCAAACAGAATCTCAGATGCTGTGAGCGAGCCGACAATGACCTCAACCGGAACCTCTATGTGACGAATACGTCTGGAGTTTCCGGTGTTTATTTTGATAAGAAGCGCAATAAGTGGGTTGCAAGTATTACATATCGGCGAACGAAAATTTATATTGGTCGTTTTGAGATAAAAGAAGATGCGATACGAGCACGACTCGACAAAGAAATGGAATTGTATAAAGAGTTTGCACCGCAGAGAGAGCTGTGGAAGTCTATGAGAAAAGGAGATGCCAGCATATGTGGATAAAGAAATCCGTTTATGAAGCCATGAAAGCGTGTGCCGATAACAATGAGCATGACGCCAATCTATTCAGAAGCCTGCTCTACTCACTACAAAAAGACGATGTATGTGTCTTGCTGTGTTCTGATTTTGCGCTGATGAGGCGTGATGTGTACGACCGATTCTGCGATGAACAGGCTGTGATGCAGAAAAAACTCGCAGACACAATCTCCGAGCTTGAGTGGTATAAGAATAAATACCGCGAAACGACATGGAAAGAACTCAACAAAGCGGTGGACAGTCTTTATGGGGAAAGCGAAGCGTAAGCCACGCCCGGCTATGCCATATTGGTTCTGGCTTGGGCAGGATGGTTGTTGGTTCTGTAAAAATAAAAACAACTGCAATAATTGCCGTACAAATCGTGCGTATCTAAAAGAGTTCGGCGAAAAGAAAATCAAAGGACAAACTGCAAGCAGCAAAATCAACCACAGAAAGGAGCCGGATTATGAGTAACAAGAAAGATTCGCTCGGCGACAGAATGAAACGATACGAGTATGTCTCTCGTACATATCTGACCAGAAGAACACCGGCAATCATCCGCATTGATGGCAAGGCGTTTCATACGTTTACCAAGGGTATGAGAAAACCCTTTGACAAAGCGCTGATGAATGTAATGCAGGAAACGATGAAGTCTCTGTGCGAAAATATCCAAGGCTGTGTGTTCGGCTATACACAATCTGACGAAATCACACTGGTGCTTACCGATTACGAAACAATTACCACCGAGGCATGGTTCGGTAACAACGTCCAAAAGATGGTGAGTGTTTCCGCTTCTATGGCAACGCAGTATTTCAATAAATATTTCAAACGTGAATACTCCAGATATTGTGGAGAAAACCTCGATGCGCCTGTTACAGAAGATGAGCGTGAGTACAGAGAAACTCTTTATATCAAATTTGATAAAGCTTTGTTTGATTCGAGAGTTTTCATCTTACCCAAAGAGGAAGTTTGCAACTGCCTGATTTGGCGACAGCAGGATGCCACACGAAACAGCATCGAAGCTGTTGGACAAGCATACTTCTCTCACAAGGAACTTCACAAGAAAACGTGCAATCAAATTCAGGATATGCTCTGGAAGGAGCGTAAAATCAACTGGAACGACTACCCGGTCGATTGTAAGCGAGGTTCTTGTTGTGTGAGAAAAGAATTTACCGAAGAACAATATCCAAAAGATTTCCTCGAAAACCCTGATGCAGAATCCACCTATATCGTTCGCAAGAGATGGGTAATCGACAAAGAGCCTCCGATTTTCACTCAGGATAGAGAGTATGTGGAAAGGTGGCTGTAATGGGAGAACAGGGAACTGAATTATATCAAGGACTTGTAGACCGCATTGTCTGGCTCGAAGGAGAGTCAGCACAAGCAAACTGCAGAGCAGCCACAGCCCAGAATCGCATTGATGAGTTGGAGGTAGAGTTGCGGTATTTCAAAGAAAGATTTACAGGCGACTTACTCGTGGAAATTGCTGACCGCTTCAAGCGTTTTGTTGACGACAGAGAGTTGGTTGGTATGACAGACGATGAGTTCAACTACGAACTTCATCAGTTGTTGTTCAGTTGAAATATATGAGCAAGCGAATCAATAAAAATACGAACGAATATGCTATCCGCCGATTGTGGTCAAGAAGACAGTTGGCTGAAGCATTGGTTCAGTGGCATCAAGAGGAAACGACAGATTATGACTGGGATGAGAACCCAATCCCGGGTTATATGGAAGACTATTATACTACAAGTGATAATCAAGAGTTCAGTGATTACGAAGAAGCGGTCGAACACGAACTCTGGTGGCTTGCACAGGAGGTGAGCAGCAGTGAATAAGAAGTTTTACATTTCCGACTGGCATTACGGTCATGAAAACATAATTGCATTTGATAACCGCCCATTCAAATCACTGGATGCAATGAATAAAGCATTGGTTGAACGGTGGAATAATGTGGTTTCTGCCGGTGACATTGTTTATGTTCTCGGCGATATGTTCTGGTGCAATGCGGAAACGGCAATTCCTGTTCTCGATAAACTGAACGGACAGAAGTTTCTCATTCAGGGTAACCATGACAGATGCAATGATAACAGGTTTAAGAAAAAGTTCGTCAAGGTTACTGAATACCTCGAAGTTGAGGACGATGGTAAAAAGATTGTTCTCTGCCACTATCCTATCCCCTGCTTCAAGAACCACTTTTATGGATGGTACCACTTGTATGGTCATGTTCACAATTCTTTTGAGGCGAACATGATGGAGCACAACAAGTATCTGATGCAGGAACTTTATGGGCATCAGTGCCATATGTTCAATGTTGGTGCAATGATGCCGTGGATGGATTATACTCCAAGAACACTCAGTCAAATTATCGGTCAAAGTTAAAGGCGGCTAAGCAAAAAATGCTCAACCGCCTTCTTATATAATTACTCAGTCTACATACATTAGGCAAAAATCAGCGCCATAATCAACTGAGATTTCAAGTTCCTTATAGGTATACTCTGTGAATAAGTAAACATACTTGGCATCATCACAATGCTTTTCTAATATGTTTTTCAGATTCTCTTCATATTCACCGTCAAACAGCAGTGAATATTTTCCATCTGAAATATCGTACGTGAGGCTGCTAACAGGGATGTTATAAAACTTGATTCCGCAGTCTTCGTATTCCCATTCGTCTCCATCGGTTTCTGATGGCAAACCTAAAAAGAATATCGTGGCAACCTTTCCGTTTTTAATATCAAAGTCATTCATCTTGATGTTTGGTCTTAAAAGGATACTGATTGTCAGAATAATGCAAGCAATCACAATGATTGCTACTGCTATTGTCATCGACCTCTTTTTATTGCCCGAAATGTTATTCAGAATTGATTTACGCACATAGCCACAGTGAGGACATTTATTTGCGGTGTCGCTGATTTCTTTCCCACATTCAGGGCAGTTAATCAATGCCATAATATCACCTCTCAATTTATGTAAACACGAAACAAACCCATTTTATTATACCATAAAAAGCTTCAAAAGTCAAGATTTCCAATAGCCATTAAACCTGTTGACAAAAATGGATTCACTCAAACCAATGCGACCCAATGGATGCAGGGTGGCGTGATGGAGCGTAGTAATGCATCTCTATAACACAACTCAAGGACGGTGATTCCGATGATTTATTTAGACAATGCGGCAACAACAAAGGTTGCTCCAGAAGTTCTTGAAGCCATGATGCCTTACCTTACAGACGAATACGGTAATGCCGGTTCAACATATAAAGTTGGACGAGCTGCTAAAGCAGCAATTCAAAATGCAAGAGGACAAGTGTCAAGTCTTTTCAACTGCTCACCGAATAATGTGGTATTCACATCAGGCGGTAGCGAAAGCAACAACATGGTTTTTCAAGGGCTCAGACATAAGCTCAAAGAAGCAGGCAAGAAACACCTTGTAGTTTCCGCCATCGAACACGATTCCGTCTTGAAGGCAGCAGAAATGCTTACCAAAGACGGATTTTATATTACTTATATCGCGCCGGATAAAGACGGATATATTCGTCCAAGAGTTATCTCGGAAGCGATTACAGAAGAAACGGGGCTTGTTTCCGTCATGTATGTCAACAACGAAACCGGTGCAGTCAACGACATCAAGGAAATCGGGAACATCTGCCGTCAGAAAAATGTATTGTTCCATACAGACTGTGTCCAAGCAGCAGGTCAGTACAATATTGATGTGAACGATTGTTGTATTGATTTCGCATCAATCTCATCTCATAAGATTCATGGATGCAAAGGCGTTGGTGCACTGTATATCAGAAATCTGGATGTACACCCATTGATTTCCGGTGGTGGGGAGCAAGAATACGGTTTGCGTGGGGGAACAGAAAATGTTGCTGGAATCGTCGGCTTCGGTAAGGCTGCTGAATTGACTATTGAACGCCTCCGTGTAGACATGATTGAAATCTCCGTCATGAAGCAACAGTTTTATATGAAGCTTCGTGATGTTTTCAAAGCATCTGGCGGTGACATTGAAACAATCCATGTGAATGGTCATCCTGTAATTGAACCGGGAAAAATCTTGAACATACGAATCGACGGTGTGGACGCTGAAACACTTTTGCTGATGCTGGACACAAGGGGTAACACAAGCGGTATTTGTATTTCAGCAGGTTCTGCCTGTCGAAGTCATGAAGCACAGCCAAGCCATGTACTTACGGCAATGGGCTTGACGGACGAGGAGTCCAGAGGCTCTGTGAGGATTTCATTCTCAGGTATAACACCCATGATGAAGTTATGGAGGCGGCGGAGAAGATTGCGCTTTGTGCGAGAGCTCTGCAAGAAGAGCTGCAAAACTTACAACAATAACAAAGGAGATGAATAGCATGACGATTGAACAAATCAAGGTGAACCGGTACAATAAAAGTACAGTCGACCTACCGGGGAAAAAATGATAAAAATAAAGACAAACAAAACCAAAGGAGATCGACAAAGGCAAAGAAATACACCCCGGAAGAACGAACAGAAGCAATAAAGCTCGCACGAGAGATAAGCAATCGTGCAGCTGCGGAACGGCTCGACATCAACATCGACACACTCTACAACTGGCTGAGTAAAGAAAAAAAGAGCGCAGAAGAAACCCGACCCAAACCATCACAGGCGGAACTGGAGCGCGAAAACGAACGTCTCCGCAAAGCTCTCGCAGAGAAAGAGACAGAAGTAGAAATACTACAGGACGCACTCGGTTTTTTGTAAACAGCCGAAAGAAGTCGCAAAATCACAAAGGATAAAGTATATATACAACCACCGCGAAAGATGGAATATATCCCGGATGTGCAAAGTCCTGGGCGTGACAGAATCCGGCTACTACAAGTCAATACGCAATCGAGAACGTCTTACCAGACGCAAACAACGATGGGCGGATGTGCTGAAGAATATCTATGACCTGCTTCGTGAAGACGAAGAGAACGCAAACTACGGTATGAGACGGATCTATCTCGGACTGAAAAACAGATACGGTTACACAGGCTCATACAGCACGATCGTACGGATCTGCCACGAAAACAGCCTTGTCATCAAGCAAAAAAGGCGCCCGAATGGCATAACCAAAGCAGATGCGGCATGAAAAATGGCTTACGGATATTACTGAAGTACCATGTTCAAACGGAAGGCTGTACTTCGCGCCGGTGTTCGATTGTTATGACGGATGTGTTGTGGGCTATCACATGGATACGAACAGGCAGGCGGAGTTATGCGTCATAGCGTTTGAGAATGCCTGTAAGAAGACAGGAGCGTCAGGGATGATTCTGCACAGCGACAGAGGAAGTCAGTACACGAGCGGGATATTTCGTGAAACACTGAAAAAACGCGGTGCAATACAAAGCATGAGCGGAAGTGGGAAATGTTACGACAATGCGAGAATGGAGAGTTTTTTTGCGACACTTAAGAAAGAGAAGCTTTACAAGATTGACACGACGAAGATGACTGTCAATGAGGTAAGGAGCGTGATTTACAGATATATCAATTACTACAACCTGAGACGGATTTACACGACAAACGGAGGGCTGTCCCCTATGGAGAAGCGGCGGATGTATTATGCTGCGAACCATGGCGGCATGAGCTAAAGTTGTAGTCCGTCAGGAGAGAACCCTTTAAGAAATGCTTCTCTCCCGACGCCTTCTCTCCGAAAAAAACTGGTAGGTTTGACTGAACCTGGGTTGACATTGGCACGGTGATATTGATGCCAGAAAGTTATACCAGTCGTGAGATCAGAGAACAGATGAACGCATCCGACAAGCTGGGCTGCGCATTCTTATCTTGGAGGATACTGTGCTTATGCTGTGCCAAACTTGGCTGTGGAACGGCGAAAAGCTGTTATGATTTGTAAAAAAGAACATATTTGGTAACTTGAAAAAGTAAATTCCAGTGCAAGAGTAAATTCCACTACGGATTAAGAATGTGGAATTTACGTTTTCATTTTTGCAAAGAACATATTTGAAAATAGCCTCCTTGACATGGACAGTGCATTTTGTTATAATATAACTAAAATGACAAAATGGTCAAACGGTGGTGGCAGGAGTGGCAAAGGCGTTTACGATGCAGGAAACGGGCATTTCCAAAGGCGCTTTTT
>CAZNXL010000002.1:0-32867 GCA_964577075.1 uncultured Dorea sp.
CATTTCAAAATAGTTCTTGACTATTTACCAAATTGCTTTCATTCGGAAACTCCGATCACATGATCGGGTACCCTGCTGCCAGGTAGATATTGTACCAGTCTTCATATGTCAGCTCGATATCGCAGGCCTTGCAGCAATCATGAAAGCGGCTCTTCTTCGTTGTGCCGCATACCACCTGCATTTTTGCAGGATGACGAAGGATCCATGCAACAGCGATCGCAGTCTTATTCACACCGTACTTGTCTGCAACCTTCTGCATTGCGTCATTGACTTCCTGATAATCCGGATTGTCCATAAAGGTTCCGTCAATAAATCCATGCTGGAACGGCGACCATGCCTGGATCGTAATATCCTTTAACCGGCAGTAATTGAGAATCCCGCCGTCACGGTCAACCGCATAGAAATCATGATTATTCGTTGCGATCGGCTGTACACACATATCTGCATGTGCGATACTGAACTGCATCTGGTTGACTTCGATCGGTACAGAACAGTATTTCTGAAGCAGCTCAATTCCGTAGGGGACTTCATTGCTTACTCCAAAATGAAGAACCTTTCCCTCTTTTTTCATAATTTCAAATGCTTCCGCGACTTCTTCCGGCTCAAATAATGCATCTGACCTGTGAAGCAGGAAATAATCCAGATGATCTGTCTGCATCCGCGTCAGAGAATGATCCAGTGTCTTAAGAAGATGTTCCTTTGAATAGTTGTGGTACGGTCTTCCGTCCTCATAGAAGGTAATACCGCCTTTTGACTGTAACACCAGCTTTTCCCTCAGTCCCGGATTTTCAGCAAATGTCTTTCCGATAATACTCTCAACAAGTCCTTCCGGCTTGCCGTAACAGTTTGCAGTATCGATGAAGTTCGTGCCATTCTCCAAATCATTTTCAAACATGGCCGCAACCTCTTTTGTAGACAGCGTGTCGAAACGCATCGTTCCCTGAATAATTGCGGGAACCGGAATTTTGTTCTGACCAAGATTAATTGTTTTCATAGTAACTACCTCCTGATATTAATTTTTTACAGCTCCGGCCGTCATACCGGAAATAAAATACTTCTGGAAAAACAGTGCGATCACGATCACCGGCAGAGATCCTAAAATACTCATTGCCATAATCTGATTCCACTCGAATGCGTATTGTCCCATCAAAGATGCAATTCCGATGGGAACTGTACGCATCGCATTTGTCTTTGTCAAAGTCAATGCATACAAATATTCATTCCAGCATTGAATAAATGTATATAATCCGACTGAGACCAGTCCCGGCAGACAGGACGGCACAAGCACGATCCACAGCGCTTTGAACCGCGAACCGCCATCAATCAAAACCGCGTCGTCAAGCTCTTTCGGAAGCGTATTTAAGTACCCTGTCAGCATCAATATGGCATAGGGCAGTGTAAAGACTACATATGTCAGAATAAGCGCCATATAACTGTCATATAATTTCAGCTTAACAACGAGCACCAGATATGGGATCAACAGCGTGATCGGCGGGACCGCCTGTACACTGATAATAATCGTATTCAGAATCTTTTTCCCCGGAAAAGAAAATCTGCTAAAACTATAGGCGGCAAGCAGCGCAATTAAAAGCGTTGACGCCACAACAATCGCCGCGATTGCATATGAGTTAATAAAAAATCTCACTTTTTCTGAATCCATCAGCACCGTTTTATATGCGGAAAAACTAAAACTTTCATCCAAAAGCTTTGGCGGAACTGCAAAGATCTTTTGATTTTCTTTAAATGAACTGGACACCAGCCATAAGATCGGAAGACCGGAAAATAATGCCGCAATGATCAAACATATCCACAACATAATCCGCTTTGTCAGACTTGTTTTCATAATCTCTCTACCTCCTAATCTTCCCGCGTCTGATTTCTTACATAGAAAACTGCAAGAACTATGCAGGCAAGTAAGATGATGACTGCTGCCGCAGATGCTTTCGAGTATTGATAACTTGTAAATGCCGTTTTATAAACATACGTACTCATCATCTCCGTAGCGTGTGACGGACCTCCTCCCGTCAACAGCCAGATGAGGGAAAAGTTCTGGGTTGTCCAGATAAAATCAAGCATCGCAATGCTGATCAGGATTGGCTTTAACTGAGGCAATGTAATATATAGAAAGCTTTGCACGGATGTGGCTCCATCTATGCTGGCAGCTTCGTATAAATCGGAAGAAATTCCCTGAAGTCCCGCCAGGATACTGATCATATAAAAAGGATATCCCGCCCAGATATTGATAAATGTCAACACCCAGAATACAATTCCGCGGTCGCTCAGCCATTCCACCGCTCCGGACGTTATGTGAAAATAAGTCAGCAGATAATTGATCACGCCATTCGGATTCAATAAAAGTTTCCACAAGATTGCAATCACCGTTGCATTAAACATCCACGGGAGCATATAGATCACACGGAACACAGCTTTGGCCGCACCGCCAAGACACTTTGCGTTCACCATCAGCGCCAGCGCCATACCAATGATCAGATGGAAAATAACATTCAACACAACAAAAATAACCGTATTTTTCATGGAGCCTGTAAAGACCGGAGCAGACAGCGCCGTCTGGTAATTTGCCAGACCAACCCAGTGTGACTCCGGCGTCACCAGCACATTGTCAAAGAAGGAATATCCTATGACCATTATAATGGGAAGAAATAAAAGCGCTGCCATCATGAACATTACAGGGGTCAGATACGCATATGGCTGTACTCTCCGCCAGAGACGTACTCTTTTCAGATTCTTTTTTGTACCTCGCATTTGTATTAACAACTCCTTTTTCAAAAACCCGCCCATATTACAGATTTAGCGCACTTTCCGTGCGCTAAATCCGTATTTTTAAGGATCCTGTTTGTTAAAATCTACGCTTAGTTGTACGCTGCGTCAAACTCCTGCTGCACGTGTTCCAGCATTTCATCGGCGCTCTTATAATCCCCGTCAATATACATAACCAAATCTTCATCAAGTACGCGCATCAATGCTTCCGCCGTAGGCAAGGAATAAAATTCCGCCTTGCCTGTCGTTGTCTTATAAATATCGTTGATTGCCTTAAATGCATCCGAATCATCTGTGTAGGCTGGCTCTGAAGTCGAATTTACTGCAAATCCGTTTGCATGAACGCTTAAATCCGCATTCACATCTTTGTCAAGAAGATAAGCGATAAACTGTGCAGCTTCCTTCGGATGTTCGCTGTTTTTTGCAATACCGCATGCCCAGTTATTTGCGCGCATGAAGCTCTCTCCGTCATAATCGTCTTTATGCGGCATATTAATATAAGTAATGTTCATGTCCGGAGCCTGTTCACGGATATTTGTCAGATGTGCAACAGAATCCGGCATAAATGCAACCCGTCCGTTTACAAATTCTTCTACTTTATCCGCATCTGTCATTGTATACATTCCAGGCGCAACAACGTCATTGTCAAATAAAGATTTAAAGAATTCCGTCGTCTCTGTGATCGTATCATTCCCCGCGAAGAACGGTTTCCCGTCCTCAGTAAGGATCGTTCCGCCTGAATTCCATGCAAATGCCGCAAAATATTCCACGCAGGTTGCGTTATCTGTACTCATATTCATAGCAAATCCGTATACATTCTTATCGGGATCTGTTACTTTCTTACATACATCGAGAAATTCTGTCCATGTCTCCGGCATCTCGGTAATGCCTGCGTCAGCAAGAATATCCTGGTTCACTGCCATCAGGCAGGGGAAGTTAACAATCGGCTGAGCATATACGGTTCCATTGACAGACGTCTGCACGGAAACCTCAGAAGTATCAAATCCAATCTCATCAAACAACTCGTTCAGATCCATAAGCATTCCCTGAGTAGCGTAATCATAGATCCAGCCTCCGTCCAATGCAACCACATCCGCCATGGTTCCGGCAACAGAGCTTGCCTCTAACTGCGTTTTTGTGTCTGCATAGGGGTTGCTTAAAAGATTCACCTTGATCCCGGTCTTCTCATAAAAATCATCACAGACACTCTGGAGATATCCCTCTTCCATCTCATTATCGAACCACTGCTGGAATTCGATCTCGACTCCCTCTGACGATGCCTCCTCAGATGACGTCTCTTCTGACGTGTCAGACGAATCGCTGCTGCAGCCGACGATCATACTGATGCTAAGCGCCGCTACCATTAACATAGCTACCATTTTTTTCATCTTCTTCATCCTCCTTTTGCTTTTTCCGCTTCTGTTTTATTTGCGAAATAAAACATATATTATTTGTATAATGTAATTATATTTTCATATCTACGTTTTGTCAAGTAATTTTATATTAGAACATATGTTCTGTATTTTCCTGATTTTTCCGCATATGTTGGCTATTTATAGACATTTTTCATTTCTCTTTTCTTGTTTATTTTTTCAAACATTTTATTTTTTTGTAAAATATTGTAATTTTATTTTCTTTCGCTTATAATATTAAAAAATTTGCAGAATCACTGATCTGCACGATGAGGAGGTACTTATGAACAACCGTATTGTGACTGCTTTTCAAAATACCGTAGATTTTGAATTAATCTGGAATCAGGAAACTGTTGAAAATTTCATCCTCCAATATCATATCCGCAATTCGGAGCTCGAAGGCAGCCGTCCCATTCATTCAAAAAGGGATCTCGTAATCGCACTTTTATACCACATGAAAGCGGGGGATGGATGCGAGTGTTTAGCCGACTCCAGCCAGATCACCCGCTCCTTTGCCTCACATTTTTCTTACAACATAACACTGGGAGGAACGGGCATTCGCGCATCCATGGCAATTGAAAAAATCGGATATCCAAGTACGGCTCATGCCTGCAGTCTTAATCGCCATTTCCGCGATCTGATTCCGAAGAAGATCCGCTGGATTTCCAGCGTGCCGGATGAGGGAGAGGATTTTCATCCACACGTCATTGTCCAGTATCCCGGGAATGTCCGTATACATGCCGGCGACATAGACTTTACAACCGGAAGACCCAACCGCGTCATCTTCGCCTTCGATCCTCCCAGCGAAAATCTTAAGATCAGCGATGACTTTATCAAAGAAGTTACCGATGCGAATGTTTTCCTTATCGCCAGCTTTAATATTATAAAAGATGCCGCAATCTTAACCGGGCGGCTGAAAACCGTCCTCCGCCTGATACAGGCTCTTCCGCCGCAGCATGTTGTGATCATGGAAGACGGATGCTTTGAAAACCCTGAGATGCGCCGTATCGTCAGTCAGACTCTGGCTCCGCACATTGATATTTTCAGCATGAACGAAGATGAACTTCAAGACCGGCTTGGACGCCGTATCAACATCCTGGATCCTGTGGCTGTTGCCGATGCAATTAAGACTACTTATCAGCAGATCGGCGCCCCCACTCTTATCTGTCACTCTTCCTATTGGGCTTTGGCGTATGGAAGGCAGTCTTCCGCTATAGAAAAGGCATTAGAAAGCGGTATCTGCATGGCTTCCACCCGTTTCCGCCTGGGCAATGATTACAGCAGAGCGGATTTCGAGCAGACAAAGACTCTTCCCTGCAATCCCGCCGGGCAGGCTTTTTGCAAGGCTCTTTCCGCTCAGATCCCCCGCGGCATCCTGACATGTCTTCCCTGCAAAGACCTGTCTTTTGTAAAGCATCCATATACCATCGGGCTCGGGGATTCCTTTGCGGGAGGGATGCTTCCGGAGTTTCTGCCGGAAGGAAAAGTTACTTAACTTGAAAAACCTTCCCCGCATCGCCATTGTAAGGCGCTGCGGGGAAGGTTTTTCTCTTCCTCCAATCTTTCAATAAATCCTCTTTGCGTCAACTAACGCCAGCGTTTCGTTATAGCGCTCTAAGAACGCCGGGTCTTTTCTCAGCACGCATATCAGATAAAGGCTGTCGATCACGGAATACTGCGGCATATTCTCCGCTCCCGGCTCATAGCAGGTTGACTGGCTCTGATTCGAGAAGTTTCCGTAATTGAACCCGGTCAAAATCGAGACATCCGCCGCCTGGTTCACCGGCGAACCCTTTACGCTCGTGATCGCCACGGTTTGAATCTTCTTTTTATCTGCGTGTCTGAGGCATTCGGTCACGGGAGACGAATATCCCATATTGCTGATCCCGACAACCAAATCTCCCGGTTCCGCCATGCCAACTCCAATGATCATATTCTGAAAATCTCCAAAACAGCTGCACAATACCCCCAGCATCTTAAATCTCAGGCATGCGCTCTGCGCCGCAAGGTATGAGTGTCCTTCCCCCAGGAATATCACCTGCCTGGCGTCAAGGATCATCTCCGCCACCTTTTCAACCAGATCAAAATCCAGAAGCGAAAGGGTATCGTTTAACATCTCCACTTCACTCCCTATTACATATCTGCAGATGCTTTCCGCATCTTCACTATTGGGAATGCCTCCCGCATATAACAATGTCTGACTTGCCAAAAGATGTCCCGTGCCGCTTTGGTTTTTTGCATAATACTCCTGAATAGCCCGTGAAAATGTTTTGTAATTATCAAACCCCAGAGCATGGACAAACCTCGTGACGGTTGCGTTACTAACCTCGCTTTTTTCCGCCAGCATACCAATGGTGTAGCCGCCATGTTTTGACGGATTCTCTAATAATACATCTGCAACTCTTTTCATTGCGGGATTCATCTGCACATAATTAGCTTTTATCGCTAAAATCGGATCTATGTTCTCTTTCATAACTTCCACCTACCTCTTTCTCATAATTTCACAGGACCGGAAAAGTCATGTTTTTCTCATTATAGATTGCCGCAAAAAGAAAATCAAACAAAACACATTTTTAATTTTTACATATTTTCACAAATATTTTATCATATGTAAATTTATTGAATCATTTTTCTTCCTTGTATTTTTAAAATTTCTTTGTTTTATCAGATTTTTTACCTACTCTATCTTCTTCTTTTTCAAAATTTATTTACTTGACAAATATTTTTGATGTAAATATAATTTTAAAAAAAGATAAAATATTTTCACAAGGAGGTTTTTGTATGTTAGTGAATATGAAATCTATACTCGACGTCGCCAACAAACACAATTTTGCAATTCCGGCATTCAACACCCCGGACAGCATGATCGCGCGAGGCGTACTTGAAGCAAGTGAAGAGATGAATGCCCCTGTCATCATAGAGGTCCACCCCGATGAGCTTTCCTTTGCCAGACCGTCTTTCATTACAATGCTTGCAGAAGAAGCTCTCAAGTCTCCTGTTCCCGTATGCATCCATTTAGATCACGGTTCTACTCTTGATCAGGTTCTGACAGCAATTCGATGTGGATATACCTCTGTTATGATCGATGCGTCCGCCAAACCTTTGGAAGAGAACATAGAAATCTGCAAAGAGGTCTGCCGTATCGCCCATGCGGTTCATGTATCCGTGGAAGGGGAACTTGGCACCATCGGCACGACTGCGCAAAATCAGACATCCACTTCCAGCACCCGGATCCAGTACACAGATCCTGAAGAAGCTGCATATTTTATAGAAGAAACAGGGATTGACTGCCTCGCTGTTGCCATAGGAACATGCCATGGCATCTATCCTGCCGGAATGACCCCGACCCTGCAGCTGGATCTGCTGAAAAAAATTAAAGACAGGGTTAAGATCCCTCTTGTTCTGCACGGCGGTTCCTCAAATAAGGACGAAGAGATTGCCATCGCTGCGCGCACCGGCATAAACAAGATCAACATTTCCAGTGATATTAAAGATCCATTCTATCAAAAGTGCCGCGAGGTGTTAAAAGATCCTTACATCCGGGAGCCAAACGAAATATATCCGCCTTGTATCGAGGTAATGAAAGAAGTGATCCGGCATAAATTCAAATTATTTAATACAGATAATAAAGCAACACTGTATAAATAATCTAATGGGGCAGGATTGATGATCCTGCCCCTGATCTTCTCCATGATCTATTATCTGTTACATTCCATAAGCCCATACGTCTCAAGCCTGGTGATCGTTACCTGTCCTCCATCGGCACACATCTTAATCTGATTCTGTTTATCTGACGCGAACACGTTGTTTGAGTGATTATTTCGATAATGATCGGTAAACACTTCAATGGAACTCTGATCCGAGAAAATGTGTATATCCAGTTCCTTTTTCCCTTTCAGATGCATCACGCTCCTTGAGATCCCCCTGCTCCATCCGTCCGCTTCGTTCCGGTCTACAGACATCTGTGCGTTTTTAAAATCAAAGGTACACACCGTCTTTTTTCCCTCTCCACAGCGCAGATAAAGTTCCAGTTTCTGTGCATTCGTATGTTCTAAATCCACGCACATCTTAATCTCAAAAGAGACTCCATCGCCCGCTTTCAGGCTCACTTCCCCGGAATCTAAAACCAGCTTATCCTGCAAGACAGCATCCGTCCGAATGCTCTCAAGCTCTTTTATCGGTATGAACTGCAGCGTTCCATCCTTCATCATCTTCACTTCTCTCACGATGTTAAATGAACCGCACCAGCCCTCCTTGTACGTCGGGCCCCAGTCCTTCCAGAACGGCATCCAGTCCCAGCAGTTCGCCCACGCTGCGAGAAGTCTTCGTCCGTCCGGCGCTAAAAACGACTGTGGAGCATAATAGTCAAATCCCCAGTCCATTTCCCCGTTGTAATAGTAGGAAAATTTCCCGGTTTCATAGTCAAAATCACCTACAAGGTACACGACCGTACGCTCTCCTGCCCCCATCGGTGAAAACATGAGCACATATTTATCTCCCGCCTTGTAGAAATCCGGGCACTCCCACATATAACCCCACTCCCCGCGGCTCTCCGCAAGTACATTGAAAAATTCCCAGTGAAGCATATCTTTGGAACGGTACAGAAGCGCCTGTGCCAAATTATTACGGCTGGCGCCGCATACCATATAATAAGTATCTTCGTGTTTCCATACCTTCGGATCTCTGAACTGATATGTCGGAACTCCCTCCGGCGGCGTGAGTACCGGATTCCCGTCATATTTTTCAAAATGTATCCCGTCATCGCTGTAAGCGATACACTGTGTCTGCTCAAAGCCCTTCCCGTCATTGGTCGTCCCCGTGAACATCAAAAACAGCTTGCCGTCATGCTCGATCGCGCTTCCGGAAAAGCACCCTCCGCGCATGTGATCATCATAGCGCTCACTTGGCGCAAGCGCCAACGGAAGATACTCCCAGTGAAGCAAGTCATCGCTCACCGCATGCCCCCAGTGCATGTAATCCCACAATCCGTAATACGGGTTATACTGGAAGAAAAAATGATACTTTCCTTTATAGAAGATCAGTCCGTTCGGGTCATTGAGCCACCCTGTCTGTGCCATGAAATGATAGTGCTGGCGCATTTTACCCATTTTCACAATATCTTTTTTTTCGTCAATCTCTCTCTGCGCTCTATCGATATTGCGCTGCATTAATTCCTTTGACATAAAATTCCTCCAGCCGTTCTTATTTGTATTCATCGCGAAGTTTTTTCGCAAATTCTGTGTTGAGCTTAGACTCGCGGCGGGCTTTCTCTTCTTTGACAGCGAACTGCTCTCTTCTTGCCGGAGCATACTCTTCCCATCGTTTTTCCCATGAAGCTCTTGCCGACTTCATTTCCTCTGTAAGTACGGGGGCTTTCTGCTCTCTCATCTTAAGCTCCGGCACGTTCGGAAGACGCTCCTGCACCGGAAGGATCGTAAGCTTCTTACCTGTCGGCAGTGTCTGATACCAATATGCCGTAGAACTCCAGTCATCAGACAGATGATTTGCATGTCCGTGCTCGATCGTTACTCTCAGACTCTTCTCAAAACGAACCGGATCCGTAATATGGAAGCGATAGGACACCTGAAAACCGTCTGTATCTCCCTCATGCACGATCGTTCCGAAGAACGGGTACGCATTCCTTTGCATGCCCCACGCGTGATTAAAGTAATCCTCGGTTCCTGTGCCGTTGAGGCTCGGATATTCTTCGCCATCGATGAAGAACATATCATTGCCTTCGCCCCACCAGCTTCCCTGGTAGTGCTTCACAGTCAGGTTGCAGCCCACATAGTGCCCGGTTCCTTCCACATCCAGTACAGTATAATTCCCCTCGCCCTTGAAATTCGTCACATTGTTGACCTCCGGTGAGTTCGTCTGGATGTCCGGCCCCCAGCCGTCGCACGGGTTCTCGCGTCTCCAGCTTGCGTGGAAATATGCTGTATTCTCATCCAGTGGCTCCTTGTACATCTCATAATCAATATTGAAATACAAGATAAACGGCAATTCATTTTCATTGACGATCTCAATCTTTGCCTTCTTATTAAACGGCATCGGGAAATAGCAGGATACGGAACATGGCGCGCCGTACCTTCCTGCCTCCTCCGGCTTCAGTGATACGTTGAACGGAAGGGAGCTGAAATTCCCCGGATAGCAGTTACCGATACAGAAAAAGTCTCCAAGAGGAGCAAGAACACTCGGTGTATCCTGATCATCCCATGTGATCTTGATCAGCGCTTTTCTGTAATAAAATGGATCGTAATCATCCCATATAACGCCAAGCGCCGGATGGATCTCCATAACAGGAGCTGCCGATGCATTTAACACCGGGTCAAGGATACTCGGCGCCTTAACTTTTCTGCAGGAAGATGTCATCCAAATATGTGTAATGCATCCCGGTCCCTCCACTTCTCCAAGCGTGATACTCTCTTTTGCAGGTATTTCCCAATAATCCTGATTCTTTCCGCGCTGATCCCAGCTTGCAAGTCTTCCGTTCCTGGCCTTCTTAATTGTTGTCAAATCCTGAAATAATCCTGATACTCTACTCATACTTCTATCTCCTTTTCCTGAATGATTCCTCTTAGCCCTTTACTGCGCCTGCAGTCATACCTTCAACAATATTCTTCTGGAACAGACCATAGAATATCAATTCCGGAATAATGATCATAACACTGGACGCCACGATCCCGCCGTAATCAACGGTATATGTCCCCTTGAAGAAGGAAGCGCCCATGGACAGTGTATAATCTGAAACATCTCGTAACATAACGGATGCAAACGGGAATTCATTCCAGATATACAGCACATTGAATATTACAACGGTTGCAATAACCGGTTTCGTCATCGGCAGGATTACGCGTATCATCAGATCCCAGATATTACACCCGTCAATGATCGCCGCCTCATCGATTTCTGCAGGAAGGGACTTGAGGTAGCCGACCAGAAGCAGCGTGTTAAAGGAAATGGATGACGCCACGTAAGGGAATATCAGCGCAACTTTTCCCCTGAGCCCGAAAAATACATTGATCTTGTAAACCGGAAACAGAAGAATGAATGGAGAGATTGATAATCCCATGATCAGGAATCCGTAGATCAATTTTTTCAATTTCTGGTTCTTAAATTCCATTCTTGCGATCACAAATGAACTGAAAAATGTAATTACCAATTCAAATATCAGAGAAGTTATACATACAAAAAATGTATTTCCATATAATTTTACAAAATCCAATATCTCCATCGCATGTTTGTAGTTGTCAAAATTAAGTGTTTTCGGCAGGGACAACGGCGATGAAAGTATCTCTGAGTTCGTTTTAAAGGAAAGGACCAGCATCCACACGAAAGGAAATACCACCAATATAGTAATAACAGCCATCAAAAGATACATTCCTGTTTTTTTCTTCTTATTTACCATACTCTCTACCCCTCCTTCTCTCTTGTCAAAAAGTTATACGCTGCTGTGATCAATAGTGACAATAGAAACGTAAATGTCGCAAGGGACATTCCATATCCGTAATCATTGCTGGAAAATGTCATAGAGTAACTATAAGTTACCAATGTTTCCGATAAATGATTCGGTCCGCCTCCGGTTGTCTGCTGAACAATTTCAAATATTTTAAATACTCCTGTGATAATTAATACCGCCACTGTTGAAATGGTCGTACGCATCATGGGAATGATCACATAACGGATCTCCTGAACCGCGCTTGCCCCGTCGATCTTTACTGCTTCCAGCACGTCTCCCGGTATCATCTTAAGCCCCGCGATAAATATCGTCACCAGATATCCTAACTGCTGCCAGAAGTAGATGATCGCGATACTGTATGGGGAAAGCGTCTCTCCGCCGATCCACTTGTGTTTCAGTCCGCTCGCTCCGATCAGATCCAGAACATTATTAATGATACCGATATTCGGATCCAGAATATATACCCATATGATACCTACGATAATAGGCGCTATAATTGCCGGTGAAAAGATCAGCGCTTTTGAAAAATCAACTGCTTTCAGACGATTATTCAGCAAAAGAGCAATCAGGAAGGACAATGTCAGCAGTAAAGCAAATGCCAGCACAAACATAACCATTGTATTTTTGAATGACTTCCAGAATAACTCATCTTGGAACAATCGTATATAATTTTTTAATCCGATAAAACGTGCCTGCCCGATTCCTGAATACTTCATAAAGGAGTATCTTACCGCTATTGCTATCGGTAATATAATAAAGATGCTGTAAACGACCAGTGTGGGAACCAGAAGACCTATCGTATATTTTTTCTTACTTAACCAATGCATATCATTATCCTATCCCTTTTATTCCTGTCCGGCGCATGGGAGTGACCCGGCGCCGGACAATATCACAACTGTTTCTCTTATTGACTGTTAGCAAGCGCTGTATCCATCTTGTCAAGCGCTTCCGCCGGCTTATAGGTTCCCTGGAGCACGCCGAAGATCCCGTCATAGAGAGCTTCCTGCACGGCGGATGGAACTGTCTGATCCGGAGCTGCGCTCGGGCTTCCCCATCCACTCGCCAGCGCTTCCAGCATAGCGTTCATCGCATACTGTGTGTCAGAAGCTGCTACACCATCATAGTTGGTTGCCGGGAAGATAGAGCCTTCGTAGGAGATCTTAGCCGCCTCTTCTCCGTAATAAAATTTCAGGAATTCATATACGCCTTCTTTTAAGTCTTCATCCTCAGCAACTGCTGCGCTGACGCCGATCGGCGCTGAAGGAACCTTCATCGCGATATCCTGATCGCTCTCAGTATCTGAAAACTTTGGTCCCCACCAGAAACCAATCTTATCTCCAAGGTTTTCATCAAATTCAGCACAATCCCATTGACCTGTTCCAAACATAGCCGCGCTTCCTTCATCAAATAACTGCTTTGCATCGAAATATTCGATGGTCGCCATATTCTCCGGAAATGCTTCTGCATCCTTCAATCCTTCCAGTTTTTCAAAGCAGGCTAATAATTCCTGGTTATTAAACTTATCTTTTCCATCTAAGATATCGCCAATCTTGTCTTCCCATCCATATCTTGCAAGAAATTCATTGAATTCCCACATTGCGTAAGAACTGTTTTTACTTCCGATCGTGAGCGGTACGACTCCGCTTTCTTTTAACTTCTTGATCATCTCAACGAAATCCTCGTAAGTTGTCTCATCCGTCGGATATTCTACCTGTGCCTTATCAAACAGCTCTTTATTATAGAAAATTCCCTGTACATTACATTGATATGGAAGTCCGTACTGTCCGTTGTCATCTTTAAACGCCTCTTCCATACCGCCTAATGCTTCTTTGATATCTGCATTTTCCTCAAGGAATTCTGTCAGATCTAAAAGTACTCCTGATTCACTATATTCAGGAGCCTCTGAAGCGTCGAGCCAGAAGATCTGCGGCAGAGTTCCGTCCTGAGCCTCCAGTTTCATGTTTTTAGAATGTGTCTCTGTATCGGCAGCTTCGAACTCTACCTTATATTTTCCTTCATTGGCCTTATTGAATGCTTCTACAATACTATTCGTAACCGGCTCCTGATCCGCCGGATTTGCTACATGAATTCCAAACTTGATAACAGTCGCCCCGCTATCATCTGTTTCTGTCTCTCCGCTTTCCTTGCTTCCGCATCCTGCTAAAAGGCCTAATGTCATGGCCCCGATCAATGTCGCCGAAAGCGCCTTTTTTAAAGTTCTTGCCTTCATAATTTTCCTCCTTTTGCTTTTTTTGTGGAACCCGTTCCACATTTGTTAAAAAAATAAATGTCTGGCTCTTTCTCCTCTATGGAACGGGTTCCATAGAGGAGAAAAAAAATAGATTTAAAAGTGCACTTGTTGGTTTTAATTATATTACACTCCTACATGT
Source organism: uncultured Dorea sp. (assembly GCA_964577075.1). Lineage (GTDB taxonomy): Bacteria > Bacillota > Clostridia > Lachnospirales > Lachnospiraceae > MD308. Next base: position 14,040 of record CAZNXL010000002.1, read on the forward strand.
TGTCAAGATTTTTTTCATATCTTTCCCTTTTTTTGTATAAAATTGCAGAATTTTATATTCCTTTTTTGTTAATTTTCACTCATTACACGAGTGTTGTGTTACCTTTTCTCAGCTCAACGTTCAAAATTACCCTTTTATTCTTGTAGACTCTGCCATCAATTAATCTTCCTATCAACCGCACAGACTCCTTTGCCAACCCCTCGATCGGCTGCACGACCGCCGTCATCTTCGGCTCAACCATCTCTGTTATATACGTTCCGTCATAAGAAACGAATTTGACGTCCTGCGGTACTTTTTTATGTCTTCTGATCGTCTCATTCATACATTCTATCGCCAGCCGGTCAACGCCAAAAACGCCATCAAATTCTATCTTCTTAGAAAACACATCTTTGATGGCTTCTGCATAATACTCCGAATCAAAACGATTCCATTCCAGTTCATAACAGATCGTCTCAACGCCTTTTTCCCTCATAATGCGCTCAAATTCATAATGCCGTTCATGGTAAGGCGACTCTACCTTTGTAGATCCTCTGAAATGCAGAACCTTTTTACAACCATTGGAAGCCAGCGTCTCCGCCGCAAGTCTTCCGCCCGCCTTATGATCGACCGCAACCACCGGAATATTCTCTCCCAGATATCGGTCTAACGCTACGATCGGCTTGCGGATCTTTTTATACTCCTCCACATCCAGAGAATGCACTCCCGTAATAACTCCATCCACAATATGCCGCCTCAACATATCAAGATACTCCTGCTCGGCATTACTCTCTTTTACAGTATTGCAAAGCATCATCTTAAATCCGGACTTATACAATTCCGCCTCTACGTAATCTACAAACTCCGCAAAGAACGGGTTGGAAACATTTGGCACCAGAACCGCTATAATTCCTGTCTTTTTGCGATACAGATTCCTCGCCAGTTCATTCGGCGTATAGTCAAGCTGCTTCATAGCTTCCTCAATCTTCGCCCTGGTATCCTCTGACACATAGCCGCTGTCATTCAACAATCTGGACACTGTACCGACTCCCACTCCCGCCTGCTTTGCCACATCTCTGATACTTGCCATCTTCACCCTCCTTCCTTTATATTCCTACCTCTATTTTAAATTATTTTGGGTAAAAGTCAAATTTAGTTTATAATTCCTCCTCTTCAATATAAAGTCCGTCCCAGTCTCCCCATTTCGGCTTCTTTCTCCTGTTCAGGAGCTTTTTGACCGGAGTCCACATATTCTCAGTTTCCTCCATAATAAGGCTCCCCCGATGCTGCCTCTTAATCCAGTCATGCTCCGAAGTATCATAATCCTCTGCGGTGATTTCCGGATCCTTCCGCCGCACTCTTTCTTGTCCCGCCTCCTCTGTCTCATCATCGTCTTCATAGATTTCCCTTATTAAGGCGCTCCTTCTTAACTCCGCTCCCCTTCTTACTCCTCCCTCCGGCTTTTTTTCACTGCTTTTTACACATGCTTTTACTATTTTTTCCAGACTGTAATTCTCTGCCATCGTTTCTTTATGGAGGATAAATACTACCCGTACACACTCTTTATCTTCGTAGTCCGCCTGTTTCACAAAATACTCTGTAAGCCGGTGAAATTCCTCCCACACTTCCCGCCTTGCCTGCGGATAATAGCAAAAATAATACTTTCCGCTTTCATAAAAAATATATTCTGGATCTATTAAAATACAATTAATATTGAGCAGATAATTCTCAACCGTCCTGATAACCGCCAGTAATTGTTTCAAAAAGGCCTTCAGATCCTCTCCGCTGATCTTATTTTTCTCATACATTGCCTGCATGGAAATCTTGCCACTGACATTATAATCATAAAATGATACCCCGTCTATCCCTCTTCCTTTTACCGAAAGTAAGCCATCAATATCATTCATTCTGAGCATCCGCATCTGATAATCTTCTTTATAAACTACAGGTTCTTCAATCGTGATCTTCCGTTCCATTCGTAATCTCCTTTATTCTCATCTTATCCCGTATCCTGCTCTCCGGCTCTGTAACCGCCGCCTTTTTTATTACCGATATACCGAATCTCCCTTTGTGCGCCGCAGCTTCGACACATATCTCCTGTTTTCCGATCTGCGCTTTTACACTGCTGTCCGCGAACAAAATACATTTCCGTCCAATCCGTTCCCGGAATAACGTTTCTAATTCTCCTGAACTGATCTGTTCTCTTTCTCTTATCTTCGTGCTTCCTACAACTGCCGTTTCGTAGGCCGCCCCCGAGAGTATATTTTTATCATGGAAGTAAAACGCTGCCAGTATACTGCTCATGATCAGCAGTAGTATGATCGGCAATAGAAATGACATCTCAACTGTCATACTGCCGTTTAGCCATCTGCCTGTATCCTTTTTACATATTCTTTTCAATTCCCATAACCACCCATATTACATACGACACCGCCAAAAACGGATAAAACGGCATCGCACATTTTCTCGACATCCTTTTTCTGATAAGGGCGAAAACTGCCGCCAACGCTGTTATAAAAAATGCTCCCGACAACACCTCCAGCACATTCCAGAATCCCAAATATACCCCCAGACCTAATATCCCCAGACTGTCTCCATATCCCAGGCTCTCTTCTGTGACTTTACTGATCAACACAAATACACAGCCGACCGCAATTCCTCCAATAACAATGGCGGCTTCCTCTTCTTTGTATACAACCTGATAAATCAGTGCGCTGACATTCGCCAATATCAATATCCTTATAGGGATTTTGTGACACCGTATATCCAGTACCGCCATTGCCAGCAGGATCCCCATGCAAATCATCTCACTTATCATCTGTTTTCTTCCGTCTCCCTCTGATCTCCCTTTATTTCCCTCTCGCAGTCCTCTACTTCCCGCACTTTGAGCATGCACCCTTTCCTGCGACCTCCGATATATGTACTGCATAAACGGTCCGCTTCAGCCCACTGCATGACAGGGAACTATGATATCGGTTCCCCGTATCGGTAATATAGACCCCGCCGCTTCCTACGCCCCCACATCTTTCACATGCATGATACTTCCCGCCACTATGATTTCTGAGCGCTGCAACCTCTTGCTCTGGAACCATGCGAATCGACAGATCAAGGTGCGTACAGTTATAATCTCTATGATATACAAGTCCTGTCTCTGTTACATACACGATCTCATCATCTGACTTGTCAAGTCCGGCTTTTTCATAGCCCGTCCATGCCTTGATCCTCATCGTCTCTTCACATGGGATCACGGCAATGCGAAAAAGCGGGATTGGGATCCTTATGCTATATTTCGCCGATACTTGCCCAATACCGGTAATCGGCGATATTCTTGATCCGCTGCAGTCAATACCGCTGCCGCCTCCTTCTACAATACTGCGCTCCAACCGTCCGGCTCCGATCACATTTATCACATCGGATTTCACCGCCGTCGGCGAAACCGTCCTTATTATCGCCGCTTCTGTGGCCGCCTCTTTTCCCGCATATTGAAGACCGGAACGTACTGATGTCTGGACTGCCATCATTTCCATGAGATACAAAAGGCACACAACCGCAAAGAAAAAGATTGGCACAGCCATACTTGCTTCTACAGTTATACTTCCTTTTAAGGAGGTGAAGGCAGATGCCCTTTTGAGTTTTATGAGACTAACATTTTGTGAGGGGAGTATACTTTTGAATATCGAACGAACCATGCTCCTTTCTTTATAGACTTCCTTGGGAATATTTCGATAATAAAGAGTTTTAGATCTCCAAAAGGGCATCTGTCTTCACCTCCTTCCTTTCTTTTCTCAGCTATAACCATAATAAGTTTTAAACCTGTATAAAATTCCGCGCCGCAGTGATACGCTGCTTTTTACTTCCATCCTTAAGATGCAGTGATCCGCTTTAAAAAATTTCAATCCATGAACCTTCCTCAGATTCTGTTCTATCATATCTAATGTGCGTATCCCGATCCTTTCCTTTTTTCCCAGAAACAGGAGTATACGAAGATACTCTTTGTAAGAAAGCCCGCCCGCACTGTCCTTCCCATCGCTCATATCTTCTCCCTCTCCGAGTTTCATAAGCCCCGACAGGGACAATTGCCAGCTTTCCTCCGATTTGGCAAATGGCACCTTATTCCCCTTTAGCAAAGAACGAATATCCACGATGGATTCTCCAAACGCCCATGCGGCAAGAATCATCTGCGCCGCCGCCTTTTCCAGCGCCGGAACCATCGCCAATGAACACAGCGTCAGCGCCAGGGCCTCCGCCTCTGCCTGTTTCGATGAACTGCTTTGTAAAAACATGTAATTAGATGCAAAGCGCATAAGCATAAGCTTGTCCACAACTGCCTTCAGATTCTCCCGGTCACTTCCTTTTCCCGCATAGATATACTCCAACTCATAATCCAATGCTCCGGCAGCTTCTTCGTCTACAGCCGCATGAAAATGCTCCAACAGATATTCCCCAAATAATAGCGATGACAAAGTCCCCGGTTCCTCCGCCACGTCAGAAAATTCCCCATATCCTTGATTTCTGTCCCTTTTTGTTAATGTCTCGTCCAGTTCTATTTTTTTCTCCGAAACTGCCTTATTGTCCGGCATTACCAGATCAAGAATGGATTTGCTTTTTAGCTCTGACACATGGGCGATCGGATTTTCCTCCTGCGGGAGACAAGCGCCCGAATCTTCTAACAACCCGCCAAACTCCCCCTCATTCTCCCGGCTCTCCTTACTATATTCCTCTGCCTTTTCTTCCTGTATCTTTCATGTGTCTGTCATCCCAAGCTTGTCCTTCAAAATATCCGCCCCGTATTTGTGTTCCATATAGTAAGCTACCTGCTCATAGAAACCGCTCGCCCCGTCATCCGTCAAAAACTGAATCCGCTCTATCGTCTGATCAATATTATCGGCGCCGAAAAACGCAAGTCTCCCAATAATAAGACTTTCATTATATTTCCCGCTCTCATAGCTTCCTTCCAGCGCAAAGATATCATATTCTTCCAAAAGCTCCTTCTGATATTCTGCGAAGACAGACTCCATCGCCCGGTTCACATCCGCTCTTCGATAATTCTTTGCCATCTGTATTGATGTGCTCTCCATGATTCCGCCGACAAATGTCACAAGAAGGATAAATATCAAACTTAAGAACGCTGTAACCTCTGCCTTCCTCATAACTTTTATATTCCTGAACTTTCACTGACGATCTTTTTAAAAATATTTTGTACCAGACTGGTAAGCTGCGATTTGAAAATGAGGACAAGGCCTATAAGAACGACAAGGATCAATATGACCTCCACCACGCCGACTCCTTTCTTTTCCGTTAAGACATTCTCGATTCTTCTTTTTAAATACCATATTCTCCACATGCATCTCATATAACTTTTCTCCTTCCTCTTATCTACTGCTTTTTCCCGCGGAATTCTCATATCTGCACAGACATAAACGCCGGAACTATGACAATGACCAGCACTACCGCAAGCATTAAAAACATCGGCGCCAGAAGCTTTGTCCCGGCTTCTTCACCCAGCCTTTTCGCTCTCGCTTTCCTCTCCTCAAAGGACTGGATCGCCTCCATCTTGAGTATCAGGTTCAGACCTTTTGTTCCCTTACGGAGATTCTGTGATAACAACGCCCCAAGCTTAATATATTCCTGCAGATTACAGCGTCTGCCAAACCTTTCATAGCTCTCTGATTCCGTGACTCCGCTGCTCATCTCATGTAAAGTCTGCTCCATCTCCTCATACGCATAGCGTATTCCACGCGTTTGTTTCTCAGATTCATAATCATCCGCAATCTTTCTCCACGCTCTTTTCACCGTCATCCCGGCCCCCATAAGAAGAGTCAGTTTACTGATGATTTCCGGGTAATCAATCTGCATCTGCCTGCGCTTTAAGTTCACTTCTTTCTCCTGATTCTGCTTCTCTAACGCACCCAGCAGTAATCCGATGATCACCGCCATAGCCGCAAGCACTATGCCTCTTGTTTCTACGATCGGAAAAAATGACACACTTTTCCCGTCTATACGCTTTGGCAATATAAGCGCTTTTTTATTCTGCGTCTCTTTATCCGTCTCCTCAACGACTTTCTTAATTTCCTCTGCCTGCTTTTCATATCCGCTTAATGTTTTTGGAAATATCATCGCGTTGCACTCATAGATCGCCTGCTCTTCTGGATCTTCCGTATAAGTTAATACGGCCTTTAGCGCAACGATTGTTCCCTCTTCCTGTAATTCATCCTCCTGCAGCTGCCCATATACATTCATGACATCGTAATTATCCAATTCCCATGCAATCTCCACCGGGACTCCCGGTATCTCGGTAATAAGATCAAGATCTGATTCGACATGATCAAGACTTTCATTCTCCCCTAATATCCTCTCATCCATAGATGCAACACATCTTTGAAACATACTTTTTACTTCTTCTTTTGAATATGCCTGCTCCGATACTTCTACTTCTATCTTTGCCCGCTCGTTCCCTTCTACGGACACTTCCAGTTCGTGTACCTGACTTCCTTCTCCATAAGAACTTCTCAGGATCTCACCGCTAAGAGCTGTCCTTGAAGCTGTAAAATCAATAAGAAAAAGAACAATTCCTCCTGCAAACATCAAGATTACGGCAAATAACACTACACCTCGATTTTTACCAGCTTTACGCCAAATACGTATGCGGTTATATAGATCACAAGGCATATACTCATCACTCCAATCCCTATAACGTTTCCATACAGACATTTCATGAACTCCGGAAAGCTCAGTGTCATATAAGCGATGATCCCATATGGGATTACGGACATTACTTTAAATTCATACTTCTTTGCGGCAAGCAGCGTATCTATCTCCCTCTTTACATCTATCTTATCTCCGATCTGCTGAACGCTGTCTCTGATGATTCCTATCATATCCCCGCCGCTTCTCTTTGCTGCACTAAATACTGCAGAAAAGCTCCGAATATCCTCCAGCCGCACCCTGTTTGAGAATTCCTCCAGAATCTGTTCCACGGGAATCTGGATATGTACCTGTTGAACCATGACTGCCAGCTCTTTACTTATCATATCCTCCTTTGAATACATAAGAAGCATCTCCTTATATGTCTCCTTTACTGCATTTTCCACTGAATATCCCGCGCCAAGCGTCGATGCCATGCTCTGGATCATCTCTTTGAACTGTAATAAAAATTCACTCTTCTTTCGTTCTATACACTCATTCTTGAGACTTTGATAATATCGTATCCCCAGCGGACACAATATAAGAACTGCCCAGCCGGAGCGGTAATAAAGCCATGCTGTTGCTGCCGTAATCCCCAGAGCCTGACTGGCCATCTGTACTTTCTGCCTCTTTTTTATAACCTGCTGCCAATAATTTCCCTGTCTGTGACAGCCGATGCACTTTTTTCCAAACTCCCTGAATCTTCCCATCGACTTCTCCCTTCTCTTCATAGACATAAAGAGGATGTGTCAATATCTCCCCGTCCTGATAATCCAGGATCTCCGTGATCTCCAGTACCTTTCTGCTCTTATCCCTCAGCCGCCCAAGGTGCACGATGAGATCTATTCCCGATGCGATCTGTCTCCGGATGGCCGGTAAGGGCAATTCTATTCCCATAAGTACCATTGTCTCCAGACGACTTAGCATATCTTTCGGGCTGTTGGCATGTCCCGTACTCAGACTTCCGTCGTGTCCGGTATTCAATGCCTGAAGCATATCAAGCGCCTCCGCCGAGCGCACCTCGCCGACTATAATCCTGGTTGGTCTCATGCGCAATGCAGATTTGATCAGATCACGGATCGTAATCTCGCCCGTCCCTTCCGCATTGGCATTTCTCGCCTCCAGACTCACCAGGTTATCAACTCCCAGTATCCTGAGTTCTGCGTTGTCCTCGATCGTAATGATCCTCTCGTCCTTGGGAATATACTGGGAAAGCGCGTTTAAAAATGTGGTCTTGCCGGAGCCCGTACCTCCGCTTATGAAGATATTGTATCCTGCCTTTACAAGAACCGCTAAGAAATCCACGACCTCCCTGCTTACAGATTGCCACGCGATGAGCTGTTCCATTGTAATTGACTCTTTGGGGAACTTTCGTATCGTAACGATCGGACCATTGAGCGCCACCGGCGCCAGGATAACGTTGACGCGGGAACCGTCTGAAAGCCTTGCGTCCACGATTGGAGACGCCTCATTGACTAACCGGTTAGAGCCGGCCACAATCTGCTGAATCACATCCTCCAGTTTTTCTTTTGATAAGAATCTTTTTTCTGACTTGTATAATCTTCCCTCTTTTTCATAAAAAATGCTCTGCGTGCCATTGATCATGATCTCGCTGATCTCTTCATCCTCCAAAAATTCCTGTAGAAGATCCAGCTTCCTGAATGCATTGAATAACTCCTTTCCGAGTACTGTCCGCTCACTCAGTGAGAGATACTCCCTCTCCCCTGCTTCTTTCAATACCCGATGTATGATTTCTGTCAGCTCTTCATCTTCTACCTCTCTTGTAAGATCCAGCTCTTCCAGAATCCTCTCATGGAGCTGCTGAGTCAATGTCATACCTTCACTCCTTTACAGGCAGGCTTCTTTAAGATCTTACGCAAGAGATCCTCCTGCCCCAAAAGGCTCGCTTCATTTTCAAAATGTCTGATCTTTGCCTGAGAATACTCATCCTCCAGCACGGGCATATGGATTTCTGTACAGAACCCTAACAGCTGATACAGTTTAGAAATCCCCTCATCAATATCCAGGATCAGAATCTCATAAATACTCTGCTCCAATATCTGCTTAAGAACCCCGGTCCACTCTTCCCCGTCCACACTCTTTGCATCCTCCGAGACCGGCATGGGACCTACGTAATCGAGATTCCCCTTATGGCAGATCAATGTCGTAAGCATTAGTCCCAGATTCCCTTTTTCCTGCCTGGCATAATACAAAACATCCGCCATGTTCTGTCTGCTCTGCTCAAAATGGCCGTCCTTCCCGCCGAAGATCTCCATATTCAGATACAGCACATTCTTAAACTCTGCCAGCTCTTCACCTAATTTCAAGGCATATGTTGTCTTTCCGACTCTGTGTACAGGCGAGAACACCCCTATTACCTTCTGCTCTGTTCTTCCTGCTGCTCCCCGCACTATGTGTTCCGCAGAAAATAATTCCGCGCACTCCCGCACGATTTCTCCGAGCAGCCTTTCTCCCTCCTGATATTTATAGAGTACCGGATACATAAGTGTCTTTTTTTCAGTCTCTCCTGCGCTTAATACAAATACAGCATTCGCGTTTACATGTTCCTGAACCTCCTTCACACTTGACTCATCTGCAAGCAATATGTCTGTATGAATCTCTTCCCCTACAGAAATCGCACTATCCGGATTACTGCATACATGAACCTGCAGCATCAACTCCTTTTTTCGCATAAAAAACATTCCGAGCGCTTTTGCATATTCCTCCTCACTATCACAAATTACAAGATTTTTACTTTTCACATGCTGCCACCCCTTTTCAGAATACAATACTTCATTTCCTTTGAATCTTCGCTGATATAGCTTGAATTCTTTGAATCACTTGAAACTATCAATAGATAAAACAATCAGATACAAGTCGCTCACTCAACTTGTGAAACCGATTATAGCCGCTCATTTCTTTTTTGTCTACTCTTTTTTTGGCAAAAGAAAAATATTTGTGAATACCTACCAAAATTTCAAAAGAAATTTCTTAAAAAATTCTATATAAAAATTTCCCCGTCATGTATAATACTCATATAAAAATTTGAAAGGATTTTATATGAAACTGACATTTTTATCCACTGAACAATTACGTCAAATGCATCTCTGTCTCCCTGAAAGAGATACGATCCACATATACATTTCCCATCTTGACAGCTCAAAACACCATTCGGAGAGCCGGGCATTACTCCGTATGATCTTAAGCTCGTACTTAAGCTGCCCCGAGGATACTATTTCTTTTGGCACAGGAGAACATGGAAAGCCCTATCTTAAAAATGACGCGTTCCCGATTGAATTTAACCTGTCTCATTCCGGAGATTATGCTGCGTTTGCCTTCTCTTCAGCCGGTCCTGTCGGGATCGACATTGAAAAGGTGCGTCCGGATCTTCGCATGGAATCTCTTGTCCGCCGATTTTTCCATCCGGATGAGTATGCCGTTTTTTCCCGTTTAGATACGGATTCGCAGCGGGAATTTTTATTTCAAAGATGGACGGCCAGGGAAGCTTTCTTAAAAGGTCTCGGCGCGGGGCTCACTCTTAATCCGCGGTCTTTTTGCGTAACAAAAACAGGATCCACGGATTCTTTTACTCCTGATACAGATCTTTTCCGCATAACAAAAAGCCAGAAAGATTACTCTTTCTGGCAAATAGCCTCGGTTCCTGCACCTTATGATTATTTTTGCAGCGTTGCTTTTTTGAACCCGTAATTATATTCCTCTGTAAAAGGCGATCCCGTACAAGAGAGCCACTCCGGGTGTCCCAAATACACCGGACGCTGCAAACGTAAGGGGATTAAGCCCAACCTGCAATGTAATCCCTTGATCCGCAAGAAACTGATTAATAAAAAATATCAAAGCCATCCCTGCTGCTGCGCGGATCAAAAACTGAACAATATATGAGCTTCTATGTTCCGGCATAGGCTCTCCTTTTCTTCGTTTTTGTTCATATATATTCTTCGGACCGGCAATTTATTACAGATTGATTACAACCTCTCTGTCCGTCCTGTGGTACTCATGATAATTTACTCCGGCAGCATCAAACATTCTCATGGAGGCCTTCACCGATGGCGTATCCTCATACTTGTTGCACCCGTAGATCACTTCCTTGATCCCACTCTGGATAATTGCCTTGGCACACTCATTGCACGGGAACAAAGATACGTATAACTTTGCCCCTTCAAGACTGCCGCCGCGGTAATTTAAGATAGCGTTTAACTCACTGTGTACAGTGTATACATACTTTGTCTCCAGCGGATCTTCCCCTTCTCTCGTCCATGGGAAATTATCATCCGAGCATCCCGCGGGAAGCCCATTATAACCCATAGACAGGATCTTGTTATCCTGGCTTACGATACAGCATCCAACCTGTGTATTCGGATCTTTGGAACGCATTCCGGAAAGCAGCGCGACGCCCATAAAATATTCATCCCAGCTGATGTAGTCTGTTCTCTTATCTCCCATACGACAACCTCCTGTGATCACTTCGTGCCAAAAATACGGTCACCGGCATCTCCCAGTCCCGGAACAATATATTTATTCTCATTCAGGCACTCGTCAAGGGCGCCAACGTACAGATCAACATCCGGATGTTCGGCTTTCATACGTTCCACACCTTCAGGAGCTGCAATAATACACATAAAACGAATATTATTCACGCCTTTTTCTTTCAAGAGCTGAATTGCTGCTACACTGGAGCCGCCTGTCGCCAGCATCGGATCTACCACAAACACTTCTCTCTCATCACAATCCGCCGGCAATTTGCAATAATACTCTATCGGCTCATATGTCGCCGGATCACGGTATAATCCGATATGTCCTACCTTCGCAGCCGGAATCATATTAAGCATCCCGTCCACCATTCCAAGCCCCGCCCTGAGGATCGGAACAATCGCCAGCTTTTTACCGCTAAGCTCCACTCCTACAGTCTCGCAGATCGGAGTCTTGATCTTTATCTCCTGCAATTTCAAATCTCTGGTAGCCTCATAGCACATCAAAGCAGCCACCTCTCCCACAAGCTCGCGGAACTCTTTAGAGCCCAGCTCTTCCTTTCGCATACACGTAATTTTATGGCGGATCAGCGGATGATCCATGATCTGTACTTTACCCATAACAAATCTTCTCCCTTCCTCTTATATGTAAATAATATGATGCCCTGCCGCTTTCAAAAGCCGGTTCATAATGGCGCTTCCGATTCCTCCGCCGGAAAATGATTCACTGTATATACAATCTACATTTTCCTCGTCAAATTCGCGTAAGATTGCATAGAGATGATTGGCAACCGTCGCCTCATCATGCCTCGTACCGATTGATTTCACCACGCCCGCGGGATATCTGTCAACTGTCTCATCTGTTCCTATGATCCCCACTCTGCTGCCATCCTTCATACGATTTGCTGTCAGTCGGTTAATCTCTCCGATCACCCTGTCTATCTCGCCTTCCACGATACTCAATTCCGCTTTCGGCGCATAATGACGATACTTCATTCCCGGAGCCTTCGGCGCCTTTTTACTGTCGGCGCCAAACAGTGTCGCATCCTCTGCAACCTCTCTCAAAATCTCCTCAAACATCTCTTTCGTAACAGCACCCGGTCTCAAGATCATAGGAGGTGTCACAGTCACATCCAGAATTGAGGATTCCACGCCAATCTCTACCGGACCTCCGTCAATGATCATATCGATCCTGCCATCCAGATCCTCTTTTACATGTTCAGCCCTCGTCGGGCTGGGGCGTCCCGATACATTTGCACTGGGAGCAGCGATATAGCCGCCCGCTGCATCTATCAAAGCACGGGCAAGCGCATGGTCCGGCATCCGCACGGCTACAGTGTCAAGACCTCCTGTTGTATCGTATGGCACCGCTTCACTTTTCTCAAAGATCATAGTAAGCGGTCCCGGCCAGTATCTTTCTGCAACAAGTTCTGCCGTTTTTGGCACCTCTGCAACGATTTTTCTCAACGCATCCATATTCGTAATATGAACAATCAGCGGATTATCTGACGGTCTTCCTTTTGCCGCATAAATCTTTTTCGCCGCCTTTTCATTGAGCGCATCCGCCCCCAATCCATATACCGTCTCGGTCGGAAATGCTACAAGCCCGCCTTCTCTTAGTATCCGGCCTGCGCGGTCAATAATGCTCTTGTCTATATTCTGCGAGTTTACTTTACTTATAATTGTTTTCATGTCACATATTATACTACACTCTTTATGCCCCGACAAGTTACGACGCATCACTTTTTTGCTCTTTCGCGCCCTGACTGTACTCTGTGATCCCTTTGCAGATTGCCTCCGCGATCTTGTCCTGATACTCCTCAAGACACAGCTTTCCGGCCTCTTGCGGATTTGATAAAAAGCCGCATTCCACGATGATCGTCGGCGCTTTTGTCCTCCTCAGCAAATAATAGGTATCGTTAGCTTTTGCCTGACGTTTATTATTCTCATCTACGGCCAGAAGAGATTCCTGCATGATCTGCGCCGCATTTTTACCATCTTCCGATCCGGAGTAATAGAATACCTGCGCTCCGCAGACTGACGGGTCCTGGTAGCTGTTCTGGTGAATACTTACCGCGATCTGCGGCATTTCCCCATTAATGAGATTCACTCTGGCCTTCATGTCCGCCGCCTTTGTCCCTGTATGATCTTCCCCTGCCAGCATTACGTCCTCCTCTCTTGTCATGATTACTTTAATCTTTTGTTCCTTTAAAAGCTTTGCAACCTTTTTTGCGATCTCAAGATTCAGATCCTTCTCCAACGCATCATTCACTCCGACTTTTCCGGGATCGCTTCCCCCGTGTCCGGCATCAATAAGCACTATATTTTTTTCAACCTCTGCTTCCCCGGAGTTCACACGCTGCTCCAGATTCTTATTAAGAACCGCGAGACCGGCCGTCAACAGCACAAGAACCACCAGTTCTATCTTTTTTCGCACAAAAATACCTCCAAACAGTCTATATTAGTTCAATATATGACTGCCGGAGATATTTTATATTCATAGTTATTTAATTTACATATTGCTGAATCAATGCCCAGATATCGGAGGTTTCCTGCCCCAATGCCCATGCCGCGCTTCCGGCAAGTCCATATTCCTTCATAAGTTTTAACTTCGGCTCCAATGATTTCTCATCTTCCAGCCAGATCTTATAGGTTGTCTCTCCCTCTGTCCATGTTGCAAAGTTCTGCTGCGCTTCTTCATCCCATGTAATCTCTGCTCCCGCTTCAGAAATCTTTGACTTCGCAGCGGACATGCCAAGGGCGTCACTCTTTACATTCGTTGTGTAAGCTTCCTCGTCTGTTCCCTTCGCTTCCGCTATCTCCGCCTCCGTCTTCGGCGTCTCTTCCCACAGGCGGGTGAAGAACGGGATCCCGCTGATTATCTTCTCTGCGGGGACTTCCTTCAGTGTCTCCGTAATCCCTTCCTTTACAAAATTATAAGAAGATACCGGGCCTGCTTCCGGTGAGCCTCCAAAATGCTCATCATACCCCATGATTACTACATAATCAGCAAATACTCCCTGCTCTTTGCGGTTATACTGCTGGTTATATCCTTTCGGAACATAATTGTCTACAGATAATACTAACGAACTCTGTCTGCATTTCACAGACAACTCGCGGATAAACTGGATATAATGCTCTCCGCACTCTTCTGAAACCTTTTCAAAATCTACGTTAATGCCCGCTATATTCGTCTGCAGCGCATCCGCAAGCAGCTGGTTGATCAGCCTTTCCCGTCTGGATGTCGAACTTAAAAGTTCATACGTCTCTTCCTGAGAATCAATTCCTCCGTCGAAATCTCTTATGGTTGCCCATACATCCACTTTGAGCTGACGCGCCTTCTCCACATAATCCGCTGATGAGATAGATTCCAAATCGCCCTTTGTATTCTTCACGTGATACCATGTAGGCGCAATTGTCGTAAGACCCTTTGTTTCTGCGATCTTGTCCAGAACATTGTTATTCGCTTCCCGATTAGTCACGTTGTGCCATACCATGTTGATCGTATAATCGTGTGTAATATTCGTATACTCCGGTTCATCAAAATCTCTGGTGATGTTTTTAGTCTCGGTTTTCTTCAGCGCACTTTTTTTGACATATCCGATGAATCCATCCTTTGTTCGGACTTTCCGCCAGTTCTCTTCATCTTCAAGAACCACCACTTCGTCCTTTTTACTGATCTGTGTCAATATGGGGCTCTTTATTCCTCCGCGGTAACGAACCTGTGTATCTTTTTTCACCGTTGCGACTTTTGTCTTTCCCCAATCACTGACGATCATCACTCTCTCCGGATTGTCATACACTTCATATTCCATATTGGTGTACTGCTGGATAAAGTCGAGAGCAATATATGCTGTGCTTCCTTCCGTTTTTAAAATGACGTAATCTGCACTGTTTTTGTCGTTAGATACAGAGTATTCCGTGCTTCCTACCTCAACCTTTACAATATCTTTCGGCAGTGTGTACAAAAGAATATTCTCGTTAGGATCCCAATAATATCTGTCGCTGATATAATCTCTTACCGTCTCGTATTGAACATAGGCTTTTCCATCAGAAATCATACCGCGAGGTTCTATAATTTCATTATTTATCGTAATGGCAAGCTGACCTTTCTGTTCTATTCCATAATATTCGTTCAAGTCTGCTTTTTCCTTAGACGGACTATATTTTTTCCATAAAAATGCACCTGCGATTGCTGCCACTACTAAAATAACCAGGAGTATCATCTTAATGATAAGATTTCTCTTTCTTCTTCTTCTCGCCTGCTGTCTCCTAAGCGGTCTCCTTCCATTATTCCGCTGTCTGGAATTCCGCCTTGTATCCGGTGGGTTACTGCGCCCGGGATTTCTCCCCGGTGCGTCGTCAGATATCCTGTGCCCCGCCTGAGCGCCGCTTCGTCTGCGTCTGGCTTCTGTACCATCAACTGTTCTGCGCCTTGGAGCTGCTCCGGTTCCCTGTGATACTCTGGTTCTAACTGCCCTCTGTCCGGGTTCTTTGTTATCTGTTGTCTGCTTTCTTGATATGCCGGCATCCCCGGAAATCTTCTGTGTCGGCTGATCCGAATTTGTGCGGCCTTTTTTTTCGTTTTCCTGCATGCTGCACCTCCTACCCGAACCTATTATATCAATTATTGCGACTTACGTCATTATTTATTTCGACATTTTTCTTATGAAATTATTAATCTCTGAGAGGTAATTACACTTATTTTATATTTCGTACTTCTATATCCGTAAAACACAGCTCTTTCAGATCACCTTTATCATCTAAGACATAATCTCTCATATAAGTCACATCCTCCCGCATCACGCATGCCTGCACTACCTGCAAAGGGCTGGCCATAAGACCATTTATCGTAATACTTATTCCTTTCTTTTCATAGTCCGCCAGTTCAGTAAACAGGCTTTGGGCCTCGGCTTTTTCATACCCTCCCATTTTTTCCTCCTTCTCAATGCTCTGCGATGATAACTGTGTTCACTCATAGATAAATTTTGCAGCCAAAAGGAAGCTGTTTTTTTGTGATACATTTTCCTTTTATTGAATATACTTTTAGAAGATAGTCTGCATTGTCTATTCTTTTTTTAGTATTAATAATTATCATTTTGTGATATCTGTGCCGATATGACACTTCTGATCGTCTATTGACTTTCTGTTTTGATTGTTTTATATTGATAGTTATTGATTTTCAGATATTACATTGAGAAAAAGTATATTTAAAAAATTCTCCCTCCTTTGTTCTAAGAACACAGTCATCAGGGAAAACTATCTTCCAGTAAAGCCATTATATCCGATATCTTTTGTGATGGCAAGCACTTTTTTATTTTATACTTATTTTATTGAACATTCCATATTCCCTATGCTATACTAAACTAGAAGGAAGTGATAGATATGAAGATTGAAAAGATCAACGACAATCAGATACGTTGTACTCTTACACACGCTGATTTAGCCGAGCGCCAGCTTCACTTAAGCGAACTGGCATATGGAACCGAAAAAGCAAGATCACTTTTCCATGACATGATGCAACGCGCAGCCAGTGAATTCGGGTTTGAGGCAGAGGATATTCCTTTAATGATCGAGGCCATCCCCGCTTCTTCCGATTCCATCGTGCTGATAATTACTAAAGTTGAAGACCCTGACGAATTAGACACGCGGTTTTCAAAATTCTCTCCATCCCCTTCCGGAGATGTCGGCATAAAAGACTATGAATCTCTCGACAAGCTGGAAGGTGCAGAAACATTATTAAACTTGCTCGGAAAAGTGAAAGACAAAATGGATACTGCCAGGCAGGAGAATCTTCCTGAGAAGCCGGCTCAGGAAGAGACAAAAGACTCTTTCCGTCTGCTCTCATTTTCAACGATAGAACATGTACTGCAGGCAGCGCGGTTTCTCAGCGCCATATACTGCGGCGCTAACACATTGTACAAAGACAAATCAGAGGATATGTATATCCTGGTAGTGATGAGAAGCGAGCATTCAACCAATGACTTCAACCGAATCTGCAATATGCTCACAGAATATGGCAATCTTGAGAAGGCATCCAGCGCTAATCTTGCATTCCTCGAAGAGCACTGTGAGATGTTAATAGCCAATGACGCCATCCAGCAGTTAGCTGTGATCTAAAAAGCTTCGGATACAATCTCCGAAGCTTTTTTACCTCCATTCCATTATTCACCTAATGCAGCGTTAATTGTCGCGTTAAGCTTTTCAACCAGCAGATCCGGATCAATGCCATGCCCCATTGCACCCAGTTCGATGGATTCCATCTGAGAGTGCGGGCAGCCGATACATCCCATTCCGGCTTCCATAAGAACGTCAACAACTTTCGGGCATTTCTCATAATATTCCGTAAGCAGTTCTCCAAAAGTCATATCTTTAGAAACGTATGCCATATATGAAACCTCCTTTGTATTTTCGGTATTACTTATTATAGCCACTTTTCTTCTTTGTGTAAACATTTTCAGATAATATATTCTTAATATTTGACTACTTAAAAGTCAATATCTTTTTCGCTTTTTTTCTCCAAAAAATTATTTTTATCATAACTTCACAAAACACCCGTTCTTTTTTTATCATAAATAATCCACCGAAATTATATCATTTCGTGTGGATAATGTGGATAAATTATAAAAAACATCCTTTTTTCCACCTTTTTCTTAGATTTTAATGTGGATAACTTGGATAAGTATAATATTCATTTTTCTACTTTTTTTTACATTTTTGTACAATTTGTATATTCTGGCACAAAATGCAACCTTTACAATACTCTTCTTACCGTAACGATATCTGTATACGTGGCAGACAATATCCCGATGCCCTTTCTGCTGTTAATTGCGTTCACAATCTGTCCGTCTCCCATATAGATTCCCACATGCCCGTCATAGCAGACGATGTCTCCGGGGACGGCCTCACTATAGCTGACGCCTGTCCCGACCCCGCGCATCTCTCCGGATGTTCTGGGGAGGCTGATGCCAAAATGTTTATACACGGACTGCACAAATCCTGAGCAGTCTGCTCCGCTGGTCAGACTGGTTCCTCCCCACACATAGGGATTTCCGATGAACTGACATGCATAATCTACAACTGCCGCGCCTGAACCTCCTGCTTCCTTTGCCTCCTCTTCGGCTTTTTCCCGCTCTTCTTCTGCCTCTTTCTCCAGCCGTATTTCCTCTTCTTCCTTTGATTCGGCATATTCAAATGCCAGTTCTGGTTCTTTTTCCGGCTCTTTCTTTTTAATCTTTTTCACAATCTTCTGAGCCTTTTTTTCTGCACGGTTTCCCACTGTAATATATTTAGAATATACATATCCGGTCACTGAACCTGACTGAATCTTCGTCCATTCTCCTACCGGCCCTAAAATCCTGGCCGCGTCACCGGGATATAATTTGCCTACCCACTCGCTCTGCGTAGTAGCTTCACTTCTTATATAGAGAAATGTCTCTACATCCGCAAAAGCCATATCTAAATACTCACCCTTCTCTGTCGGTACCAAATATTCCTCGATCTTAATGTCTTTTTTTGAGGAATAACAATCATTCAGCACCTCTTCAATTCCAACACCCGGCAGCACATAATCCGTGTCCGCCGCCCGCACTGTTGCCGGAAGCAGAGCAACAGCTCCTGAAAAAGTAACTAAGAACAATCCTTTTTTAAGATCAGAATACATAAATAACCTCCTTATGTT
>CAZNXL010000002.1:32877-33880 GCA_964577075.1 uncultured Dorea sp.
CACGGCATTTTTCTATGTCAAGCATATATATCAACTTTCGCTAGACATATTTTCCCAATTTTCCCATAATTATCCTTATTTTTTACATTTAAAATGTTACAAATTGTTACATAAAGAAAGTTGACGTTGACAAAGAAGGATTTCCATTATACACTAAAGATAATCATAGTAACCATTATTATTATTATACTGAAAGGAGAGAATACATGGCTACCATCAAATACAGTCGTCAGAGAGAATCTATCAAAGAATATCTCACAAGTACACACAGTCACCCCACCGCTGATGCTGTATATATGCATGTGAAAGAAGAATTTCCGAATATCAGCCTGGGAACTGTATACCGTAACCTCAACCTCCTGGCAGATATGGGTGAAGCACAGAAGATTACAACTCCTAATGGCGGCGACCGCTTTGACGCGCGGACGGATCCTCATTACCATGTAATATGCACTTCCTGCGGAAATGTATTTGACCTTGAGCTTGCTTCCAAGCATATTGAAGAGATCAATCAGATCGCCAACAGACATTTTGATGGAGAGATCGATTCACATTCTATTATATTTAGCGGATGCTGTCCGCACTGTTTAAAGAAAAGAAAAAAATAGTAAATTGCGGATTGACAATAGCAGATAAATATGATAATTTAATATCAGTAACTATTATTAATTTTTAAATTAAAAATTTGTATAAAGAAAAGGAGAATAATAAGATGAAAAAATTTGTATGTACAATATGTGGTTATGTTTATGAAGGAGATTCCGCACCGGCCGAATGTCCAGTATGCCATGCGGGCGCTGATAAGTTTAAAGAGCAGGTTGGTGAGAGAGAATGGGCTGCTGAACATGTTGTGGGAGTTGCCAAAGGCGTAAGCGAGGATATTCTCGCTGATCTTAGATCTAACTTCGAAGGAGAATGTTCAGAAGTCGGTATGTACCTTGCAATGGCCAGAGTTGCTCACAGAGAAGGATATCCGGAGATCGGATTATACTGGGAGAAGGCA
>CAZNXL010000003.1:0-15055 GCA_964577075.1 uncultured Dorea sp.
GGATCGGCTCAAGCTGCGGGCAGTCATACGTGATCATCTCCGGATGGTTCTTTCCCCTGATGTACTGTGGAATAAAATCCATCGGGCCCGGGCGGTACAGGGAGATCCCCGCGATGATATCTTCCAGGCTCTGAGGCTTTAATTCCTTCATAAAGCTCTTCATCCCACCGCTCTCAAGCTGAAAGATCCCATCCGTCTTCCCGGTTCCGATGGAATCCAGAACCGCTTTGTCATTATAATCGATCGCATTGATATCAATCTGCTTTCCTGAGCTTTCGCCGGCAAGCCGCACTGCATCCTGAATGACAGTGAGGGTACGAAGTCCCAGAAAGTCCATCTTCAAGAGGCCGAGTTCCTCCAGCGTCGTCATTGTAAACTGAGTTGTGAGGGAACCATCAGAGCCAAGAGACAGCGGTACATACTCATCAATCTCCTTCTGGCTGATCACCACTCCCGCCGCATGCATGGAAGTGTGCCTCGGAAGCCCTTCAAGACGCATGGACGCGTCTATCAGTTCCTTCACCTGCGGATCCTCCTCATACGATTTTTTCAGATCGGGACTTATCTTTAACGCTCTCTCCAAAGTAATATTGAGCTCTTTCGGAACCATCTTCGAGATAGAATCCACAAAGGCATAGGGGAGATCCATCACGCGCCCCACATCACGGATCACGCCTCTGGCAGCCAACGTACCGAAGGTTACGATCTGTACTACATGGTCTTTTCCGTATTTTCTCACAACATAATCAATGACCTCCTGCCTTCTCTCATAGCAGAAATCCACATCAATGTCCGGCATAGACACACGTTCCGGATTGAGGAAACGCTCGAACAGGAGCTGATATCTGATCGGATCGATACTGGTAATCTCCAGGCAGTAAGACACGATACTTCCCGCGGCCGAACCGCGTCCCGGTCCTACCATAATGCTGTGATCCCTGGCATACTTGATAAAATCCCACACAATAAGAAAATAATCTACATATCCCATAGACTTTATGACAGAAAGTTCATATTCCAGCCTCTGCCTGATCGAGCCGTCCGGGTTCGGATATCTTTTCTCCAGCCCCTCATAACATAGTTTGTTCAAATATTCCCACGAAGTATACCCCTCAGGCACATCGTATTTCGGAAGCTTTGTCACGCCAAATTCAATCTCGACCTCACATCGGTCCGCAATCTTCTGTGTATTTTCAAGCGCCTGAAGCGCATACGGGAACAATCCGCGCATCTCCTGCTCGGATTTGATATAATACTGGCCCCCTTCGTAACGCAAACGGTTCTCATCCGTTAATTTCTTTCCGGTCTGAATACAAAGGAGCATATCATGAGGCTTCTCATCCTCTGCATACGTATAGTGGACATCGTTGGTCGCCACCAGTTCGATCCCTGTCTCCTGCGACATCCGAAACAGTGACTGGTTCACCTGTTTTTGTTCCGCCATCCCGTGATCCTGAAGCTCCAGAAAGAAGTTTCCCTCTCCGAAAATATCCTGATACCGGAGCGCAGCCGCTTTTCCCTCACTGTACATTCCTCTCAGTATATTCTTCTGCACCTCGCCGGCAAGACATGCGCTAAGAGCAATGATCCCTTCATGATATTTTCTTAAGACCTCCAGATCCACACGCGGTTTATAATAATATCCCTCGGTAAATCCCTTTGACACGATCTTCATTAAGTTATGATACCCCAGATCGTTCTCTGCCAGGAGTACCAGATGATAGTATCTGTCATCTCCGCTCCCCACTGCCTCTTTATCAAAGCGGGAACCCGGAGCGACATACACCTCGCATCCCAGTATGGGCTTGATCCCGGCCGCCTTCGCCGCCCGGTAAAAATCGATCACTCCGAACATAACGCCGTGATCCGTGATCGCCACGCTGTTCATGCCAAGCTCCTTCACCCGCGCTATGCATTCTTTAATTTTATTAGAGCCGTCCAAAAGACTGTATTCCGTATGGACATGTAAATGTGCAAAACTCATGCTATGACTCCGTTCCGTAAATTCTGCCTGTTTCCCCTTATTCTATCATGGTTTTTCAAATATGTGAAATGCAAATTTGATCCCTGCGGGGGACGCCCGCGCTTACATTAACAGGTCGCATATTCATAGTCTTCCATATATTGAACCACTCCGTCTTTGATCATGGCAAGCGGGGTTTTTTCTAACTCTCCATTTACGATCTTATCGTATTGTTTTGGAAGATACTGGTGGATGATATTCATCGGAATCTCTATTTCTGAAAGGTTGTCCAGCAGCTTATCAATTGCTTTTTGAACTTTTTCTTCGCCGATATAGTATCTGCAGCGGTCGGAGTAACTGTATTTTCTCGCAAATGCAATTTCCTCCTCACTGCCGTGATAATGTTTCCGCCAGTTTTTCGGATTCTCCAACATGGCATTTATAAGAACGTCCTCAAAATGCGCTCTTTTCTCTTCCGGTATTAATTCTTCTTCGATTCTGCTCAATGCAAAAAGAGCTTCTCTCAGTCCGAATGTCAATGCAGGTCCTACTTTTAAGATCGCTATTCCGTCCTCTACCATCTCTTTTAAACATTTTTTGCTCTGATAATCCGTAGAATGTCCCTCAAACACTATCTCGGGATAGTCTTTCAGTGCATCGCATAAATCTTTTGCATTTTCTCTATCGTAGTAAAATACCTGTGTATCTCCGAATTCTACTCCCGGCTGAACGACCACTGCGATAACGTCGTTCCATGCATCCGCCGCACCTTCTTCCGCGAAAATACGTTTGTATGTATCTACGGTATCACGGAAATCCTCCGGTCTGGTCACGCTGATCCCTTCTTCCGCCTCCTGTGCGCCTCCCGGTATCGGCACTTCACTTCCTATGATAAATACCGGACGCATGGCATCAGGTTCCTTCTCTTTCAGTTTTTCATAGGAATCCATGCAGGCTTTGTATAGCTTCACGCCTCTTCTCGCGATAACTTCTGTCGCAAGCATCCCGGTCCTGGGATCATCGCCCAGCTTCATGCTTGTATCCAGATGAATCTTTGTAAATCCTGCGCTGACAAACTCTCTCACAAGATCTTCCGCCTTTCGCATTGCCTCTGCTTCCGGTTCGTCGCTCCATGTAAGCGGTCCCAGGTGATCTCCCGCTAATATGAGAAGACTTTCATCTACGCCCATGTCTTTTGCCATTCCGGTAACAAAATCTTTAAAATCCCCCGGGCGCATGCCGGTGTAACCGCCAAACTGATTTACCTGATTTGCTGTTGCTTCTATCAGCGTCGGACGTCCTGTCAACTTCGCTCTCTCCAATGCTGCTTCCAGTACGTATTTGTTCGCACTGCAATAAGAAGGGATCCCTGCCTTCTCGCCATTTCTTCTACGCTCCATCATTTCCTGAAGCGGATGTATGATAGCCATTATCTTTTCTCCTCCAGTTCTTCACACATTTTTCTTCTAAATAAATACCATCTGAACACTTACTGCTCGCTGTCGATCAGGATCTTGCCCTTTACCGTGCCCGGCGTCTTATACCACTCGAATGCATCTGCAATATTTTCAAGCGGAACCTTTTTATAGATAAATGACTCATCAAATTTAAGTTCTCCGGTTCCAAAATAATGAGCCGCCAGCTTCCACTCTTTCCCTGGGAACGGTGCGCTGTAGGACATCCATGATCCAGTCAGCGTAAATTCCTTCCGGTTCATATTCTCCCACTCCGCCACAGAAAATGTCAATTCTCTGGTGGGAGTTCCTACGAAGCATACATTCGCCTTGTTTGCCGCTAATTTGAACGCCATCTTCATCGTGATCGTATTGCCGGCGGTTTCAAATACATAGTCAAATCCCTTCCCGTCTGTAAGCTTCATCGCCTGATCCATGAAATCTTCCTCCAGGGTATTGATGCCTGCCGTTGCGCCGAGACGTTTTCCGAGTTCCAGACGGGCCGGCTCAATATCAAATACTACAGTCTGCGCGGCGCCAAAGATCTTTGCCCACTGCATAACAAACATGCCGACGGTTCCCCCGCCTAAGATTGCCACAGATTTTCCCCCTTCGTAGGGAACCCTCTGCAGACCGTGGAGCGCCACGGTGGCCGGCTCGAAGAAAGCCCCCTGTTCAAAAGACACTTCCTCACCGAATTTTACAGCATTGTTCTCCGGCACTACCACGTACTCCGCAAAGCTCCCAAATTCGCGTGAACCGATAAAGCTGTAATGCTTGCACAGAGAATAATTCCCCTTCTGACAGTCTTCACACTGCATACACGGTATCAGGGGGATTCCCGCCACACGGTCACCTGCCTTTAAGGATGTAACGCCTTCCCCAATTTCCTCTACGGTTCCGGAAAATTCATGCCCCAATACATTCGGGAAGAAATGACACGCATCGCCATTTACCCTCGGTATGTCAGAACCACAGATGCCGGTATACTTTACTTTAATTAATACCTGTCCGGCGCCTGGCGCCGGTTTCTCCATGTCTTCAAACCGGATATCCTCTCTTGCGTGTACAACTCCTGCTTTCATCTTACTCATCACTCACTGCTCCTTTCGCCATAATCCCTTTCAGATTCTCATATAACTGAAGGTAAATATTATAATTTTTATCATAAACCGCCTGATTGTCCGGATTCGGCACATGCTCACGATGGATCGCCACTGTCTTTTCTACCGCTTCCTCAAAGCTTTGATACATGCCGATCCCCACGCCCGCCAGTATAACGGCGCCCAGCGTAGTCGCCGTATCAGAAGACGGTACAAGAATCTTCTTTCCCGTCACATCCGCCTTGATCTGCGTCCACAAAAGGGAGTTCGCTGAGCCCCCCATAGCCCGAAGTTCGCTGGCAGAAGCCCCTGCCGACTCGGCGATCTTAAGATTGTGCCGGAGAGAGAACGCTACTCCCTCCATGGCCGCGCGGACAAAATGTCCTTTCGTCTTACTGAAATCCAGTCCATAATATACGCCTTTCGCATTCGGATCCCAGATCGGGGAACGCTCCCCTGCCATATACGGGAGAAATACCATGCCGTCGCTTCCCGGAGCCACCTTTTGTGCAATCTCGTTAAAAAGCTGTAGAGAACTTACTCCGAGTTCTTTTCCTTTCACCCGCTCATAATCAGCAAATTCCTGTTCAAGCCAGCGCATCACTCCGCCGCCGCCAACGGTCCCTCCCTGAAGGATCCACTGCCCCGGCACGGCATGAAAGCTCAAGATCAGTCTTGGGTCTGCTTTATAAGTGTCCAGGCAGATGCTCATTCCGCCAGCCTGTCCGCCCTGCTCCTGAGTCTCTCCCGGATGGATCACTCCGGCTCCCAGTGTTCCGCAGGCTGCATCCAATGCTCCTGCGACAACCGGAGTCCCTTCCTTAAGTCCGCACTCTTCCGCTGCTTTTTTTGTTACGGTCCCTATCACCTGATGACAGGGGAAGATGTCCGGGAGCATTCCCGGCTCAATGCCAAGCTCCCTGCACATATCCAGATCCCATACGCCTCTTCGCATATCAAAGCAGTGATGCCCGTACCCTTGCGATAATTCCTGAGTAAAAACCCCCGTCAAACGGTACGCAATATAACTGTTGGACTGTAAGATCCTGTAAGTGTGTTTGTACACTTCGGGCAAATGTTTTTTATACCACAATATCTTTGGCGTTGTGTAGGATGGTTTGAAAGGATTCCCGCACACCTCAAATATCTTGTCCACTCCTGCTTTCTTCCCTGTCTCCTCACAGATATCCGCCGCTCTCGTATCCATCCAGATGGGTGTATTGGCAAGTACATTGCCCTCTTTATCCATCGGTATGGCAGACCAGCTCTGTCCGTCAATACCGATTCCTGCGATCTCTTCCGGCTTTACATTGCCTTTTTCCAGTGTCCTGCGGACAGCCTTGCACACTGCTTCCCACCACTCATCGGGATTTTGCTCTGCCCAGCCCGGCCTGGGATAATACACCTGATAGTCTCCGCTTCCACTGGATACAACATGACCATTTTCTTCAAACACAGCCACTTTACATGCGCTTGTTCCTATATCGATTCCTAATAAATATTGTTCCATACAATCTCCAATCTATTACTCGGCTTTTCCCGCGCAGCCGCACATAGTCATCCGGCTCTTAACAACTTCCTTCACTGCCTCGATCCCAACTACGCCCAATTTCTTCGGATCAAAGGTCTCCGGTTTTTCCTCCAGCAGCTTTTTACATGCAGCAGTGTATGCCGCGCGAAGCTCTGTAGCGAAATTTACCTTGCACATACCGCGTTCTACACACTCTCTTACATCTTCCTCACTGAGACCGGAAGCGCCATGGAGGACAAGCGGTACGGATACCAGTTCCTTTACCTCGGACACTCGCTCTTTATCAAGGACCGGCGTCCCATGGTAGAATCCATGCGCGGTCCCGATCGCGATGGCAAGGGACGTAATGCCTGTTCTCTCTACAAATTCCTTTGCTTCTTTCGGATCTGTATTTGTATCTGCGTCCGCCTCCAGATCATCTTCCTTTCCTCCGACTTTTCCAAGCTCAGCCTCTACCGGGATCCCGAGCGCGTTTGCAACATCAGCAACTTTTTTTGTTACTGCCACATTTCCCTCAAAATCTTCGTGCGAACCATCGATCATAACAGAAGTGTAACCCGCCTGCATTGCCTGAACCGCAAGCTCAAAGCTGCTGCCGTGGTCAAGATGGAGACATACCGGCACGGCTGCTTTTTTCGCCTCCGCAGATACCATTCCAAAGAATGTCTCCAGACTGCCGTATTTGATCGTGGACGGCGTTGTCTGGATCATCACGGGCGCCTTTAACTCCTCCGCCGCCTGGATGATCGCTTTTACCATCTCCATGTTCTCAGCATTAAATGCTCCTACTGCATAATTTTCCTTCTGTGCGTCCTCCAACATTTTTTTTGATGTTACTAATGGCATAAGTATTACCCTCCCTGTTCAGATTAATTTTTACTCTTTCTCTCCGGATATATGCATTCAATCCCCAGTCGCCCGAATTCTTTCAGCCACAGCTCCGATGGCTTTTTATCTGTGATCACCTTATCAATCCCGTCAAGACCTGTGATCTTTGTAAATGCCGACTTCCCGAATTTGAAGCTGTCAGCCACAAGGATACGCTCCTTGGCAGCCTTCAGCATCGCCTTCTTACTGTCCGCATCCTGCTCGTCGGAATCTGTCAGTCCATTTTCCATCGTAAGTCCCTTGCAGGAAATAAATGCTTTGTCTACATGATAACAGCTGATGATCTGATTCGTCTTTGGTCCTACCAGCGCAAAGGAACGTTCCCTCGATAGCCCTCCGGTAGATATGACATTCCACTCCGGAACGTCGAACAATTCTATGATGATCTCTACGGAATTAGTGATAACTGTAAGCTTCTTCTTTTCCCTTAACCCCCGGGCAATATATACCGCCGTCGAGCTGGCGTCAAGCATGATCGCTTCCCCGTCCCTCACAAATTCCGATACCAGACCGGCTATTTTCTGTTTTTCAACAATCCTTTGATTTTTCCGGATGTTAAACGGCAGATCGAAAATGCTGTGTTCATTCAGAACCGCCCCGCCGTAGCTTTTGATCACCAGCCCGTCTTTCTCAAGCTTCTCCAGGTCTCTTCGGATCGTCTCTTCCGACACTTTGTAATGCTGGCTGAGCTCGCTTACAACTACCCTCTTTTCGCTCTGCAGTCTCTCGAGTATTTCATTGCGCCTCTCTATTGCTAACATTTAGCCCCTCCTGCATTTTTACGGATTTGCCGGATGCTTTCCGGACAACCCCATATTTCTTCTGATCTCGTAGAGCTCTTCCACTCTCTTTTTATCAAGGATCTGCGGCCCGCCGATCATCTTTGCCTGATACATAAGGCGGGCATAAAATTCCAACGATTCCATCTTGTGATAAGCATTCAGCAATGTATCTGAATAAGTGAGCGCTCCATGATTTTCAAGAAGTACTGCATCGTACTGCTGAAGATACGGCATAATGGAATCCGGAACCTCTACAGTAGACGGTGTGCCGTATTTTGCAAGGGGAACCCCGCCAAGTGCGATCACCGCCTCCGGCATGATCGGCTCCATAAGCGGGATACCTGCAATTGCAAATGTCGTGGCATACATTGGATGTGCATGTACCACCGCATTTACGTCCGGGCGCTCTTTATACACCCTCATATGCATCTTAACTTCAGAAGACGGGCGAAAGCCTTCATTTGCTTCCAGCACATTCCCCTGCGCGTCCACCTTGCAGATATATTCCGGTGTCATAAATCCTTTGCTGACTCCGGTAGGGGTGCAGAGAAACTCGTTGTCATTTAACTTTACGGAAAAATTCCCGTCATTGGAAGCAACCATACCGCGGTCATAAACACGTCTGCCGATCTCACACATTTCTTTTTTGATCTCCATTTCACTCTTCATCATCTTAATCTCCTTTTTCGTCTGAAACATATGTTTTTATATCAAATGACTTGCGTATACAGCCTCTTGCCTCTGCTAAATTGCCAAATACGCTGTCGCGCATCATCTGTACCGTAATATTCCCAATGGCTGTGGCCTCCGTCGGTCCCGCAGATACCTTCCTTCCCGTATAGCGCGCGGTTAGTTTATTCAGATACTCTGCGCTGGATCCGCCTCCTACAACATAGATTGTATCATAGTGTCTTCCTGTGATCCCTTCCATCTGTGCAAGGGTGTCCGCGTAGCATTTCGCCAGACTGTTATAAATGACTGCCGCAAGCTCCCCCAGCGTCTCAGGAACCTTCTGTCCGCTCTTCCTGCAAAACCCCTTCACCGCCTCTGTCATACTCACCGGCGCCAGAAAACGATTGTCATTACAATCTACGATTGAAGTGATCTTTTCTTTTTCCGCCATGTCACATATCATTCCGTAACTCATGTCCGGCGCCAGCTCTTTTCTTACCGACTGGATCATCCACAATCCCATAATATTTCTAAGATAACGGTATCTGTAATCATATCCGCCTTCGTTGGTGAATCCAGCTCTCATACTCTCCGCCGAACAATTCGGCGTTTTTGTCTCCACACCCATCAGAGACCATGTGCCGGAGCTTATGTATAGTACGTCCTCTCCGTCCGCCGGAACAGCCAGCACGGCAGACCCTGTGTCGTGAGAAGCCGGCAGGACTACATCACAGTCGAATCCTGCCTCCCTTTTTACCGCTTCTGACAAATGTCCGACAAATGTTCCAGGTAAAGAGACTTTCTTAAATATCTTTTGCGGAAATCCCAGCATGTCGATCAGTTCCCGGTCCCAGTCGTTCGTACCGGCATTAATGAGCTGCCCGGTAGTCGCGATCGTATACTCCATCTTTTTCACACCTGTCAGGAGAAAATGAAAATAATCCGGTGTCATGAGAAGGGTTTCCGCCGCCTCCAGATATTCGGGATGCGTCTCCTTGATCGCCTGGAGCTGATAGATCGTATTATAAACCTGCTTCTGTATCCCGGTTCGCTCGTAAAGCTTTTCCTGAGAGATCACCGCTTCGATCTTCTGATCCATGCCCTCCGTTCTGCCGTCCCGATATCCCACGCACTGTCCGAGGACCTGATCCTCTTTATCAAGCAGGACAAAATCCACACCCCATGTATCTATCCCCATAGATACCGGAATCCTGCCAAGTTCTCCACACCTCTTCATGCCTTCCCTGATCTCCGCAAAAAGTCGTGCAAAGTCCCAGCAAAGCGTTCCATCAATCTCCTGCATGCCATTCTCAAAACGGTACACCTCTTCAAGACACATCACCCCGTCTTCCATGTGCGCCAGCATATGCCGCCCACTGGAAGCGCCAATATCCACTGCCAGATAATAACTTTCCACTTTCACCTCTCCTTTGTGAAATACATATATTACAATTTTTGTTTTTGTTTGTTTTCACTATTATAGTACCACTGATTCCAACATAAATCAACTATTTATTTCGTTGTTTTTATTTGTTTTTTGTCTTTTTATTAACAAAATAGCATATGACAAAATGCAAATGAGAACGTAACACTTTTGAAACATGTTACGTTCTCATTTGCAGTAAATAAACTAACGAATCTTCGTCAGAGCCTTCATATCCTCTTTCAGATGATTGTAAATGCTCTTATACAACCTGAAATACTCATTATATTTTTTATGGTTCTCTTCATTCGGCATGATCTTGTCATCCAGTACCTGCCACTTCTTCACTTCTTCGTATGTAAGAAGTCCTGTTCCGATTCCGGCAAGCATTACATCTCCCATATTCGCCTCTACGTCATAGATCGGGCATACGACCGGGTAGCCGGTAACATCGGCAAATATCTGTCTCCATACTTTTGACTTGGTCACGCCTCCGGCAATCAGGATATATTCTCCCAAATCCTCTCCCGTTGCTTCCATAGCGTCCCTCAGGCAATATGCAACCGCCTCAAGGAATGCTCTGTAGAGATGCCCCTTCGTATGCGCCAGAGAAAGTCCTACGATAGTTCCTTTGGCATCAGAATCCCACACCGGACTTCTCTCTCCCATGAAATACGGAAGAACTACAAGTCCCTCGCTTCCTGCCGGAATCTGCTCCGCCTGTCCGTTCAGTACATCATACATACTCGGACCGCCGTTTTTCTGGTTCTCTACTTCCCACTGGCAAAGAGTGTTGCGGAACCATTTTACGATCGCTCCTGCGGTATTGCCGCCCGCAAAATAGTAAGAGAGATGCTTTGCATCGTACAGATACGGCCACACGATCAAACCTTTTCCCTTTACCGGTTTATCGGAAATAAGCGCTCCGCACATAGATGTCCCGATCGCCGCCGCATATACGCCGGATTCAAATACACCCAACCCGATGTTCGCCGCGCCGCAGTCAATACCGCTTGCAATGACCGGAAGTCCTTCCCACAGTCCAAGATCCTCTGCGCTTTCCTTCGTCATTGTGCCGACGATATCCGTAGACTCCACGATTTTCTGAGGCATCATAGATACCGGAATACCCATCGCGTCAAGAAGCTCTTCGGACCACTCCCGTTTATTCATATCGAAGATCCCGCCAATATTCCCGGCGGAAGAATAATCGATCGCAACTTCACCTGTTAATTTATAGATCACATAGTCGTTCGGAGGAAGGAAAAGCTTTGTCTTCGCCCAGTTCTCAGGCTCATGGTTCTTCATCCAGAGGATCTTTGTATATCCGTAATATGGATCTGCACCATTATGAGTAATTTCAAGAAGTTTCTTTTCTCCTATATTTTCAAGTACCCACTGTGTCTCTTCGTCCGCTCTTCTGTCCATCCAGATCATACAAGGGCGGACCGGTTCCATGTTCTCATCCAACGGAATGCCTGAACCTCCATACAGTCCGCTGATCGCGATACCCTTAATATCTTCTTTTGCGACTCCTGCTTTAAAAGCTTTGGCAACACAGTTTCGGATAGAGTCCTTCGTCGCCTCATACCATACATCCGGCCACTGCTCTGCCCAGAGCGGCTTCGGAGTCAGTACGTCATATTCCTGAAGATCCTGCGCGATCAACTTGCCATTTGTGTCCATCATGATCGTCTTCGTTCCAGATGTCCCAATGTCCGTTCCCAATAAATAATTCATTGTCTTCCTCCTATCTTTCTTTATTTACATTTTTAAAAACGTTTTATAAAAGCTATTTATATAATATACTTAAAAAGGGATCCTGTCAATTTACAGAATCCCAAAAAAACAGTTCCCGTTTTTAGTTATATTGCACAATACGATTCTTTGCTTAAATCTCATCCATAAACTTCTCGACGAAAAATATAGCTGCGCCTGCCGAACATTCATCTCCCTCGTATCCTGACACATGCAGATAATCCTCCGCCCTGTCTCCAAAGGGATTCCTCCTGTCCACGCGCTTACACAGATCCTCCATATAATCCCCGATATATTTTCCGACATGTCCTCCAAGAATAACATCTACGGCAAATACCATCCGCATATTATGGATCGCCACCGAAAGATTATCAAGATACTCGTCCCAAAGCCTGAGAGCTGTCGCATCTCCTTCTCTGAGTTTGCAGAAAAATTCTTCCAGATTGCCATCCGTGTACCAATCCAGCTTTTCTGTCTTGCACACGGTATCCAGACAGCCGTACTTTCCGCAGTAGCACCTCTCCCCGCCTTTGGGGACGACCGTCATATGCCCGAGCTCGCCGCCTTTGTATTCGTCACTGCCAAAGATCTTGTTCCCCATAATGATCGCTCCGCCGATAGAATTACTCAGGCTGATGTAAAATGCGGACCGGATTTTCCCGTTATGCCACGCTATAATGCGTCCTGCCGCAAAGGAATCATGAAACAATCTGCTTCTATGGGGAATATATTTTGCAATCTCTTCCTTCGTCTTACCGGTAAACCCGAGAGTCTCGCCATATACTACCATGGATCCGTCGCCGGATACCAGACCGGGCACAGAGATCCCCACTCCCAAAAGGTTCTCCTTCTTGATGCCGGTTTCCTGTATCACCCGCTCTACGGATTCTCCGATTCTGCGCAGATAATTGTCATCATCCAGATTGAACCGGAGCCTCTCTCTCTCGGTATAGAGTACGTTCCCGGACAAATCCAACGCCACCGTACAGATATGATGCGCTGATATATACACGCCGATCGCCTGCTTTGCGTCTTTGACATAGGTATATGCCGCAGCATTGCGGCCTCCCGTATTCTTAATCCTCTGTGAGTCATCGATCAGCCCCTGTTCCTTCAGATATTCAAGATTCTGTGTAACCGTCGGCAGGCTGAGCTGCAACGCAACAACAATATCCTGCTTTGACACCGGTCCGTGTGCCCGGATATACTGATAAATCATCTGCCGGTTTTTAATTTTAATTTCATTGACGCTTAATTTCCCTGTAGTCATTCCCCATTACCTGCTCTATCCATGTTTGTATTACTATTATAATGCCAAATCCCACACAAATCAACATTTTTAAAACATTTTAATCATTGCCTTTCCACTTCTTCGAAATTCCGGCCTGGTAAATACATCCACAATGTCATCTAACGGCACAACATTTGTGATCAGACTTTCAAGCTCAAGCGTACCTGACTCTAATACGCGGATTGCCCGTTCAAAAGTATACGGATTAATGAAAGATGACGTGATCGTAAGCTCCTTCTTAAATATATCATCCGGCTTAAGCGGGAATGACTCATCCGGCGCCGCCAGACCAAAATACATAATTGTCGCGCCTTTGCCCGCAAAGCGGACTGCATCCGCCTGAGTATGTATATTCCCTACACACTCAATGACAACATCCACGTTTTCACAATAATCGGCAAGAACAGCCTCCACGTCTTCTTCGATCGGATCGATCGTCTTTGTCGCGCCAAGTTTTATCGCCTGTTCTCTCTTTTCCGGCACAGGCTCAGATAAGATCACTCTTGCTGCTCCGGCATTTTTCGCAAGCTGCAGCATGATCATACCGATTGGTCCGCCACCCATAACCAATACGGTACAGCCTGCCCTGATATTGCACAGATCGATCCCGTGCAGGCAACAGGAGATCGGCTCCGCCATGGCCGCCTCCATAAAGCTTAACTCCTCCGAAAATGGATACACCTGTTTCTCGCGCATGATCACATATTCGGCAAAACCGCCGTTAACTGTCGTTCCCACACCTATATTATTGGTGCAGAAATGCTGCATGGCATTTTTACAGAAATAGCACTCTCCGCACATATCATTGGGATCGCCGCTCACTCTGTCTCCTTCCTTCACTGCGGTGACCTTGTCTCCCACCTTTGCCACTATACCGGAAAACTCATGCCCCGGGATCAGTGGGGGATTTACTTCAAAAGAACCTCCGTCTCCGTTAAAAATGTGCATGTCTGTTCCGCATACACCACAGTATTTCACCTGTATCAGAACTTCTTTGCCTTCAAGCTCCCTTACCGGAACCTTTTCTACCCGCAGATCATGTACACCATGATAAACCGCTGCTTTCATGTTCATAGATTTCCCTCCGATCTTACAAAAAATCTTTTCTTTTTACAAAAAATCCCGACAAATATGACATATTTGCCGGGATCCTGAACTCAATACTTTAATACTAGTTCTGCTGTTTCTTATTCTGCATACAGTCAAAACCAACAGCAAACGCAAGCACGACGCCCATAACGATCTTCTGGATATAAGAGTTAACATTCATAAGCACCATACCATTTTTCAAAGCGCCTATGATAAACGTACCGGCTACAACACCTGACATTCTGCCAATACCACCGGTAACAGACACACCGCCAAGTACACAACATGTGATAACTTCAAACTCGAATCCGTCTGCGCCTGCAGATGCGTTACCGGAAGCTGTACGTGACAGCATTACGATACCTGCAAGACCTGCAAAGAAACCGGAGATTGCAAATACAAGGTATTTGATCCTTCCTACGCGGATACCGGAAAGCTTAGCAGCCTCAATGTTACCGCCTACTGCGTAGAAATAACGTCCGAAATATGTCTTATTCAGGATGAAAGATCCAATTGCGAAACAGATGATCATAATGATTACAGGGATCGGAACGATACCGACGTAACCCTGACCAATAACATAGAATCCCTGAGAGAATCCGCTGATCGGCATACCGCCGCAGATGATCAGCGCCAGTCCCATGAAAGACGTCTGCGTTGCATATGTAGCGATGATCGCCGGAATTCCAATCGTTGATACCATAAAACCATTCAGAACGCCTACCAGCGTAGCCGCTACTAATGAAATAAGTGTTGCGATCACTGGATTAACTCCCATATTTACCATCATATATGCACAGATAATATTTACAAATGAAATAACTGTACCTGTGGAAAGGTCAATGTCACCAAGCAGGATAACAAATGTCATACCGATGGAAGCGATACCATACATGGAAACCTGACGAAGCAATGTAAGCAAGTTACTAGGACTGATAAATCTTGAATTCGCAATCGTGAATACAACAACAAGCACTACAAGTACAACCCAAATCGCCTGAGCTTTTAATTGATTTACAAGTTTATTTTCTTTCATAATTACACTAGACCTCCTCAACATTGGCTGCTGATGCATACGCCATGATCGTCTCCTGGCTGAAC
>CAZNXL010000003.1:15065-30574 GCA_964577075.1 uncultured Dorea sp.
CATCTTTGCTGAGTTCTCCTGTCATATCGCCTTCCGCCAGTACGATAATCCGATCAGACATACCCATTAATTCTTCCATTTCAGAAGAAATCATCAGAATTGCCTTTCCTTCTTTCTCTACTAAGTCATTCATTAATTTGTATATCTCGTATTTTGCTCCTACGTCGATACCACGTGTAGGCTCATCGAAGATAATCAGCTCGGAATCCGCTGCGAGCCATCTTCCGAGGATTACTTTCTGCTGGTTACCACCGCTCAAGTTCTTAACAAGCTGATTCAGTGACGGCGTCTTGATAGCAAGACTTTCCTGATATTTCTCGGCCATCTCTTTCTCTTTCTTTGAATCGATGACGCTTAATGTAGAATTTTTTTCGTATATTGGCATATTGATATTATTCTTAACGGATATGCCGAGCATTGCACCATGACGTTTTCTGTCTTCCGGCACCAGTGCTATTCCTAAATCTATCGCTTCCCTTGGACTCTTCGGGTTGATTTCTTTTCCTTTAAATATGATCTGACCGGACTCCTTTTTCGCCGCACCGAAGATTACCTGTGCAAGCTCGGTACGTCCGGCTCCGACCAGACCGCCCAGACCGAGGATCTCGCCTCTTCTGACCTTCAATGAGATATCCTTATCTCCGTTACCCGTAACGTTCTTAAGCTCTAAAAGAACATCGTCCTTCTTGATGCAGTCTTTTCTTGGCGGGTAGGACTCTGTAAGCTCACGTCCAACCATCAGCTTGATCAGTTCCTGAACATGACTTTCTTTTGTGATCAATGTCTTTACATACTCACCGTCACGCATTACAAGAATTCTGTCAGACAGACGATAGATCTCTTCCAGTCTGTGGGAAATGTAAATAATTGAAATTCCCTCATCGCGAAGCTGTTCTACCACCTCAAACATATTCTCAACCTCTGCGCTTGTAAGAGGCGCAGAAGGCTCATCCATAATAAGGATCTTTGCATTCTGCTGGATTGCTTTCGCGATCTCAACCATCTGCTGATATCCTACCGTAAGGTTCTTCATCAAAGTCTTCGGATTGATCTTGATATGCAATCTGTCGAAAGCTTTTGCCGCTTCCTTCTCCATCGCAACCTTATCAACAATTACGCCCTTTCTGATCGGACGCCCTAAAAACAGGTTCTCTGCCGCTGATAACTCTTTTACATTGTTAAATTCCTGATAAATAATCGCAATTCCATTCTCTGCTGCGAGCTGAGGGGTCATACTTGTAAATTCTTTTCCGTTTACAACAATCTTTCCTGAAGTCGGAATAACTGCTCCGGAGCAGCACTTGATCAGCGTAGATTTACCAGCGCCATTTTCTCCGATCAGTGCCAGGATCTCGCCTTGTTTTAACTCAAGAGTGACATCTTTCAGCGCAACAACACCCGGGTATTCTTTTCTTATATGCTGTAATTGCAATACATATTCTTCGCTCATATTATTCCCCCGTGACTATAGTATTGGGGCGGTCTTCGAAAGCCGCCCCTGTTTCAGTGTTTCCTAAATCTCTGTGTAACAGTGATTACATTCCTGCCTGGATCTCCTCGATATTATCTTCATTGATCTCGCATAACGGTCTGTAAACATTCTTTGTCTCTTCTGTAAACTCTTCACCGCCAAGGATTCTCTTGAACATCTCGAAGCAAGCCTGAGCTGTATCTGTGTTAGAACCTTCGAATCCAACGATAGCTCTAACTGCTGTATTTCCAGCCTGAAGAGCGTCTAACTGCTCAGTCGTAACATCTGTTGTAATAACACCGCAATCCTCCGGAATATTGCCAGCTCCGCCGTATTTAGCAAGAAGAGCCGTGTTAGAACCGATCATGGCGCCGGCGCCTACACCTACCCATACTTTACAATCCGGGTGAGCCTGAAGAACTGTTTCAGCCTTGGACTGAACTTCGTTGTTAACAACGCCGTCGATCGTAGCTACGATCTCATAGTTATCTTCACAGTTCTCTTCAAGACCAGCTTCGATACCATTCTGTCTCTCTAACAGAACCTGTGTATCAGGTTTACCAATTACGCAAACCTGAGCCTTGTTGTCAGATGTATAGTGCTCGTTAATGAAAGCTGCAGCTGTTTTACCGATTTCTTTTCCAAGCTCTGTATTGTCAAGAACCCAGTTAGCTGTTGTATTGGTCATCGGGTTGTCCCAGCACATAACCTTGATACCTGCGTCCAATGCGCGTCCGCAAACTTCTTCAACTGCGTCGGCATCATTCGGGTGAACCATGATAAGGTCGCATCCTGCTGTAATGAAGTTCTCGATCTGTTCGATCTGTTTTCCTGAGTTTTCCTCACAGCCTACGATCGTTACTTCATATCCTTCGTCTTTGAGGATCTCCTCAAGCTTGCTCATAACGCCTGCCCAGTAAGCGTTCTCATAGTTCTGGATCGTGATACCGATCTTCTTTCCGCCTGACTCAGACTCGCTGCTCTCGTCGCTGGATTCTTCACTGGATGAACTTCCTGATGAACAACCAACTAACATCGTCGCTACCATAGCGATGCAAAGAATTGCACTTAACACTTTTTTCTTCATACATTTCTCCTCCTTTTTTGAGATAAGTGTTTATATGTATAGCCTTTCGCTATAACATCCTGACAAAACCTAGAAACAGGTAAATGCTCCGTCAACTACGATATCGGAACCTGTTGTAAATGTACTGGAATCTCCTGCAAGGTATACAAGGATTGACTGTAACTCTTCCGGTTTTCCAAGTCTTCCCATCGGAGCCATGCCGTTCCACTGTTCAATCAGCGGTTTCAGGTGCGGAGCATTCATGATAAGCTCTGTTCCCATATATCCGGGGCTGATGCAGTTCACGCGCACACCCTTCTTAGCCCACTCAACTGCAAGAGATTTTGTAAGCAAGATAACGCCAGCCTTGGATGCATTGTATGCACACTGCGGCTGCGGAACATTAACGATATGTCCTGACATGGATGCCGTATTAATGATGGAGCCGTATCCCTGCTTTAACATTACGCGGCCTGCTGCCGTAGCGCAGAGAAATACGCCGTTCAAGTTGATGTTGATAACCTTAAGCCACTGCTCATATGTCATCTCTTCCGCCGGTGCATTGAGAGCAATCCCCGCATTGTTGTAACATGCGTCAAGCTTGCCATATGTCTCAACAACCCTGGCAACCATCGCCTCAACCTGCTCCTGACTTGTAACATCACACTGAATTGCAATCGTCTTAGAACCTGTGGCCTTCGCAATATCTTTTGCTACAGTCTCTGCACCTTCAATATTGATATCTACGATCGCCACGTCCGCGCCGGCCTCTGCAAATGCCATTGCCGCACACTTGCCGATTCCGCTTGCTGCTCCGGTAACATAGATCGCTTTCCCATCCAGTCTCATCTTTTCAATAATTCCCATTTTACAGATCCTCCTTCCGTCCGCTCACATGCGGACCATTAATATATTGCTTTTGTAAATACGTTTTATAAATGTATTTAAATTATATACCGAAGTTCTTTTTTATGCAAGATGTAATATTACCCAAACTGGCTTTGTGAATTTTGTACAATTTATATAATGTTATTTTTTTGTCACTTTCAGATGCTCTCTATATACCTTTCGATCTGATATATTGCCGCCCCCAGCGCTGACGCTTCTTTCCGGTATCTGCACGCTCTGACGTAATTCCCGTTGCCTTCAAAGATGTTCTTCTCTCCTATTAATTCTCTGAACCCCGGAATGTAAGGCTCCATAAAACTGCCTACATATCCGCCCAACACAATCTCACAGTCAAAACACATCCGCAGATTATCCACTGCGATCGCCAGGTCTTTCAGATATCTTTGCCATATCTTTTCGTACTTTACATTGCCCGCTTCCATAACCTCAAAGAATCTCTCCAGCTTACCATCCTCAAGTTCCGCCAGCCGAAGCGCCGAACAATACGCGTCAAGACATCCCGGCTTCCCGCAGTAACAGGTCTCTCCTTCCGGATGGATCACCATATGTCCAAACTCTGCACTTCTCCAGCCGTCACCTACATATATATTATCAAATCCATTCCCCGGGATGCGCTCCGTTCCGGCGCTTTCTTCCGCCTGTCCGTAGCAGATCGCGCCACCTACTGTGTTACTGAGAGACAGATACACCATGCTCTTTCTGTCACCGCTGCCAATCTGCTCTGTCACCGCTGCCGCATTAGCGTCATTTAAAAATATGCATTGATACGGAAGATACCTCTTCCACCCTTCACAAGACATATGGTAAATTCCCAGCGCATGAGAATCAGTGATGATATCTCTGTCCGCATCCACGATGCCCGGTATAGAGATCCCAACTCCGATAAGCTTCTCCTCCGGAATCCCGTTCTCCATGGCAAAATCCCGGATCAGTTGTGACACTTCCAAAAAATACTGTTTCGTATTCTCAAATGGCTTTTGAAGGCGTTCATGTCTTAATACCTGTCTGGACAGATCCGTATATACAATTCCCACATGGTTTTTTGTAATGTCGATCCCTATGGCATATTTATCGTCCTTAACCGCTGCAATAGCTTTTGCTTTCCTGCCGCCGGTAGACTTTAATTCTCCTGCCTCTTTGACAATGCCCGCCTCTTTGAGTTCATTCACGATCGTAAGTACCGTCGGGGTGCTGATCTCTAATGCAGCGGATATTTCAGGCATACTTACCTCTTCCCGCTCATTGATATAGCGAAACACTCTGTTACGGTTCACTCTCTTTACTTCCGAGTTATTCGTGCTCCGTCTCATATGCGCCCCTCCTTACTTTATTAAATTGTTTATTCAAGTATTTTATAAAGTATGTGTCCATATTACCATATGTTTCTCAGTTTTTCAATATTTTTTTGCATATTTTTACTATATATTCAGCCTCACCATTTGTCAATGTATCATTTTTATCCCTACATCTCTAATATATCTGCCGTCTCAAACGCCCCGTATGGCGTCTCGATCGTCTTACGCGGCCACTCCTTCGTTCTGGTAAATGTCAGGACTCCTTCTTTGCTCAGATAGGTAGTCTCCTCACACTTTGTCCCCCGGATCGTTGGATTCCATGCATATGCCCATCCTTCGCGCAGAGTTCCCTTCATCCCGGGAAGGATCACAAATTCGCGGCAGGCATATCCTGTCGGTCCTCCCTGATGATGCATCTTCCATTCTTCACCATATCCCGCCTCATCATAGAGTTTTTGAACCTTTCCGAAATACTCTGCGAACGTCATGCCGTCTTTCATCATTCTCTGCATACACGCAAATATATAGCCCGTCTTTTCATATCTGAGGCGTATCTCCCCCGGTACCTCTCCAAAGTACACCATCCTCGTCATACTGACATTAAGACCGTATTTTTCGCCGCCCAGCACCACCATGAGACTCTTTTTTACCTTCTTATCCGTCGGCGCCGGATGGCGGTAATTCAGGATCCTCTCATCTGCGCCGACCAGCACGCAATCCGGACTGATCCCGTTTATAATGCATTTGCACCTGAGCCTTCCGGCAACCTCTTCCTCTGTATTGCCGGGCCGGGCTTTTTTACAGACATCTTCTACGATCTGTGCACAAAGTACGCCGATCTCGCGGTATCTGTCAAGTTCTCTATCCGTCAGCTTCATCCTGAGTCCCTGTAATTCTTCCTGCACATTTTTTGTACCTGCGATCCCGGTATCCGACACATACTTTTTACCCCGGATCATCCCGGCAAGATACTCTTCCACAGACTCATACCAGGGGACAAGATGCACCCTGCCGCCTAACGGATTTTGCTCTTCGCGGATCCTTGGAAAGTCGCTTGTGTCCGCCACTACATCTATGGAATCTCTTCCGATTATGTACCAGGCGATCCCCACCTCCGTACTGGTGAGCACATGGTTCTTCGCTCCGCCGCTCACCCATGTATAATTATCGCGCCGTCCAAGGATCACACCGTCATATTCTTTCTTTTTCAGCCATTTTCTGATTCTTTCAACTGCTTCCATCTTATCTCTGCTCCATCTCATGATCAATGCAGACCTTTCCGGTCTTTCCGGTTGCAAATATCTCAAACGCCTTATCCGTATCACGGAGCGGATAACGGTGTGTGATGATCTGGCTTGGATGGATCTTTTTGCGGTCCAGAAGCTCCACCAGTTTTTCCATGTTCCCGACAGAGGTTACCCATGACCCGTGAAGAGTCAGATTTTTGTGAATGAGAAGCGGACTCGGCTCAAACGTAACGGTTCCCTGCTCTCCAAGATACACGACATTGCCCCACATCCTCGCCGCCTCAAGGCATCTGTGACGTCCAATACTGCTGCCGGAGCAGTCAATAGCCACTTCCACGCCTTTCCCGTCAGTAGCTTTCATAATATTTTCCACTGCGTCATCATCACCCTTCAGCACAAGGTCAGCTCCCGCTTTCTCCGCCATAGCCATACGTTCTTCGGAGAGATCGACGCCGATCGTCTGTGCGCCCAGAGCCTTTGCAAGGATGACCACTGCCTGACCTACCGGACCAAGTCCCATCACAAGCACGCGGTCCTTACCTGACACATTGGCTCTCAAGAGTCCCTGATATGCCGTTCCAAAACCGCAGGCGATCATCGCGCCGTCTTCATAGGTAAGAAAATCCGGCAGATGGATACAGGTACTTGTATCTGCCACCATATATTCCGCCAACGCGCCGTCTCTCTGCCATCCGTAAGCTCTTCTCTCCGGCTGCTGGCAGTTGATAAAAAACCCCTTGCGGCACTCATCACAGTATCCACATCCCTGTATATGATATACAACTACGCGGTCACCGATCTTGAAGTCATCCACCTTATCTCCTAGCGCAACGACCTGACCGCTGGGCTCATGTCCCGCGATCACATCATCATATCTTGCGCCGCCGGTCTTGTCTGTGTGTTCATGATAGATAAATTTGAGATCGCTTCCGCATAAGCTTGCCGCCTTCATCTTGAGCAGTACCTGCCCCGGTCCCGGCTTTGGCACGTCTACTTCTACTGCTTCAACCTTTGCTCCGCCCGGAAGCTTCATACCGAGCATCTTTTCAGGAATTTTAATATCCATATTCTCTGTTCCTCCTCTGCAAAATATCCGTATATGTTTCACTTCTGTCTGCTTAAAAGTATAGCACTCTTCTCCCTCCGCCTGAATTTCATATACTATTATTTGATGGACATTCTTCCACTTTTGTGCGACCCTCCTGTTTATCCGCCGTAAAAATAGTCCCCTCTCTTATAATCCCTCGGCGACATTCCCACCACTTTCTTAAAAATCCTTGAAAAGTAATACGGATCCGCATATCCCAGCTCCTCGCTCACTTCATAGATATACATATCCGTAGACTTTAAAAGCTTACACGCCTCCTGCATCTTCAGATGGATAAAAAACTCTACAGGCGCCCTTCCCGTCTGCGCTTTAAAGATCGCATTAAGATAGCTCTTTGACAGTTCCGCTTCATCGGAGATCTCCTGCAGAGTAAGATTGCGGCTCAGATTCTGATACATAAAACGGACGACCATCGTCACGTGTTTGTCCTGTGTAGCGGTCTCATCTATCCTTTCTCTGAAATAAATCTCCGACAGGATCAGAGACAGCACCTGAGAGATATAGATAAAATTCCCGAGCGTATAATTCTTTTCCAGTACCCGGAACAACAGATTGAAAAGAACCATCACCCGGTTGTCGCTGTATCTGGAATTCCTGTGTATGATCCTAAGCTCCTCCAGAGGAAAATATTTTGTATTCTCCCCTTTAAAATGTACCCACAATATACTCCACGGATCCTTTTCGTCCGCATAATATCTGTGCCCTCGCATTCTCGGAATACAGAAGGCATCCGAACGCCCGATCACAAACCTCTCTCCCTCAACCTCTATCACTCCTTTTCCTTCCGTACAGTATATAAGTATGTACTGGTCCGCGCCTTCCTCCCTCTCTTTATAGTGCGAACGAGCCTTCGGGAAAAATCCCACATCTGTCAGATACGCCCCTCTTACAAGAGGATGCTCCATATACTCCGCAAATGATTCTGTAGGTATGATGATATATTTTTCATCCCGGAAGCCTTCCGCCTTCCCTGATACGTCCTGCATCTTTCCGCCTCCTTCCGCCGTCTTTCCCTTTTGCCCGCTTCTTATCCCCAATATAACACTGTGAAAGAATATTGTCCATCTTTTTATGCTATATGACATTTTACCATGAGACTTTCTATGCTATTCTGAGTCCAGATAGAATAAGAAACATTTATAAGCAAGCGTAATAAAGGAGGCACATCTTATGAAACGAGTACGCGTATGGGAAGAGACGGTGACCATCCCCACTTACAAACCAGCGGCGCCGGAAAAAAGTCCTCTCTTTCTTGAGAACCGGGCTTATCAGGGAAGCACCGGAAAAGTATACCCTCTTCCGGTCACCGAAAAAATATCGGACGAAAAAGAAGATGTAGAATATCGCGCAATTTATCTTGAAAATGAATATCTTCTCGTTATGGTCCTCCCAGAGCTGGGCGGAAGGATCCAGCGAGCGCTGGACAAGACAAATCATTATGATTTCGTATATTACAACCATGTGATCAAGCCCGCATTGGTAGGGCTGGCCGGTCCGTGGATCTCCGGCGGGATCGAGTTCAACTGGCCGCAGCACCACCGTCCTTCCACCTGCTCCCCGGTAGACTGCTGTTATGAAGAGAATGAGGACGGTTCCGCTGCGATCCATATCAGCGAGATCGACAAAATGTACGGGACAAAGGGCATGGGAAGCTACATCCTCTACCCCGGCAAAGCATATATCGAGATCAAAGGGCAGCTTTTCAACCGCACGGATACCCCGCAGACCTTTCTCTGGTGGGCAAACCCGGCTGTTCCGGTCAATGACCATACCTACTCGGTATTCCCGCCGGATGTCCATGCGGTTATGGATCACGGAAAACGTGCAGTATCAACCTTCCCGATCGCAACAGGAGAATATTACAAATATGACTATTCCGAAGGCATCGACATCTCCTGCTACCGCAATATAAAGGTTCCCACTTCCTATATGGCCGCACATTCAGACTATGATTTTATCGGAAACTTCGATGAAAAACTGGATGCCGGGCTTCTGCATGTGGCCGACCATCATATTTCCCCCGGCAAGAAACAGTGGACCTGGGGCAATAGTGATTTCGGTCA
Organism: uncultured Dorea sp.; assembly: GCA_964577075.1. Lineage (GTDB taxonomy): Bacteria > Bacillota > Clostridia > Lachnospirales > Lachnospiraceae > MD308. The sequence goes on from CAZNXL010000003.1 coordinate 24,225, forward strand.
GGCGTGGGACCGCAATCTGACCGACGCTGACGGCCCGTATATCGAACTCATGACCGGAGTGTACGCGGACAACCAGCCGGATTTCACATGGCTGAAACCTTTTGAGGAAAAAACATTTACTCAGTACTTCATGCCATACAAGCACGTGGGACGTGTAAAAAATGCGACAAAGGACGCCTCGGTAAATCTGGAAGCCGCTAACGGCAAATGCTTCATCAAAGCATACGCTTCCGGCGAATTCGACAAAGCGCTGATCAAAGTAACGAAAAACGGAGAAATATTATTCGCCGACTGTACTCTGATCTCACCGGAGCTTCCTTATGATTCCTCGTTCGATCCCGGCACAGACACTTTAACAGGCTGCACTGTCTCCATCGAAGATTCCTGCGGAACACTTCTCGTGTCCTACACAGAAAAAGAAGCGGCGCTTACTCCCACACCGGAACCGGCAGAGCCGTTACTTCCCCCACAAAAACTGAAATCTACGGAAGAATTGTACCTCGGCGCACTTCACTTAGAGCAATACCGCCACGCTACGTTTTCACCGGACGATTATTATCTGGAAGGGTTAAGAAGAGATCCTGGCGATATACGGCTGAATAATGGCTATGGGCTCCTTTTGTACCGCAGGGGATGCTTTGAAGAGGCGATCGGACATTTTAAAACCGCCATTGAAAGGCAGACATGGAAGAACCCGAATCCATACTGCGGAGAATGCTATTACAATCTCGGCCTTGCGCTTGTGATGACCGGAGAGTGTGAAAAAGCTTATGATGCATTTTACAAAGCGGCATGGAACTACGAGACGCAGAGCAGCAGTTATTACTGGCTGTCCTGCCTGTCCTGCAAAAAAGGAGATTACCAATCCGCGCTGGAATTCATCAATCAGTCTATGATCCGCAACTGGCACAATATGAAAGCCCGCACGCTAAAAGCTGCTATTTTACGAACACTGAGAGAAGTCTCCCCTGCCTTTTTAAAGGAAAGTCTGAACATAGATCCTCTGGATATGGGGATCCGCTATGAGACTGCTCTCATGAACAGGGATCTCACCGACTGGAAACTTGCGATGCGCCAACCCGCGCACAATTACCTTGAACTCGCTCTCGATTATATCAAGGCAGGTTTCTGCGAGGACGCCCTTCATATCTTATCCGCATGCACCGATACATCCCCGATGCCGGCGTATTATCAGGGTTATGTATACGAACTGTCCGGAAATCCGGAAAAAGCAAGAGAATCGTACCTCTTAGGGGAATCCCGTGATCATGCATACTGTTTCCCGAACCGCACTGAGGAAGTTGTGATCCTGGAAAGCGCGATCCGCTGCCTTGAACATGCCCCGCGGGCGCACTATTATCTCGGCTGCCTCCTGTATGACAAAAAGCGGAGCGCTTCCGCCATGATGCACTGGGAGAAAGCCGCAGCCGGGGAGCCGGAATTTGCTATGGCCCACCGCAATCTCGCGATCGCTTACTATAACAAAGAACATAATATGGAAAAAGCTCTGATCTCTATGCAAAAAGCCTGGACACTGGAACCGGAATGTCCGCGTTTCCTGCTCGAATACGACCAGCTATGCTCCAAAGCCGGATATGCTCTGGAAAAACGGCTTGATCTTCTGGAAAGACATCTGCCCCTTGTAAAAGAGCGCGATGCCCTGTATCTCGAATACATCTCGCTCCTCAATGACACAAAGCAGTATGACAGGGCCCTGGATTGTCTTACTTCCCACCGTTTCCATCCGTGGGAGGGCGGTGAAGGGAAAGTAAGCGCACAGTACCGCTACGCGCTCACTCAAAAAGCGCTGGGGCTTCTTGGTATGAACAGCCCTGCTGCCAAATGCATAGATACCGCTCACCTCTCAGATGAGGAAAACTTAAGAGAAGCAATCCGCCTGCTTGAGATGACAAAAGTATATCCTGAAAATCTGGGAGAAGGCAAGCTCCCGAATGTGCAGGACAACATTGCAGACTACTGTCTCGGGATCATCTACGAAGCCATGAAAGACCCCGACTCAGCGAAAGAGTGTTTCAAAAAAGCCTCAACAGGACTGGATGAACCGGGAAGCGTCCTCTATTATAACGATCAGCCTTCCGACACCATCCTCTACCAGGGACTTGCCAACGAAAAACTCGGCAACACCAGGGCCGCGCGCAAATGCTTCCACCAGCTTCTCTCCTTCGGACAAAAGCACCTGTTCGATAAAGTCGGTTACGATTACTTTGCCGTATCACTTCCGGAGATCGAAGTATTCCCAGGCAGGATCCAGGACAGGAACGACACCTACTGCCATTACCTCATCGCCCTTGCCCACCTCGGACTCGGCGAATGCGAAAAAGCACAGCGGGAGCTCGAAGAAATCCTTAAAAAGACGCCGGATTATCAGGGGGCATTACAGCATAGGCTCTGAATTAACTTTACATTCTGTACTCCTCTGTGGTATAATACTTACATCAAATACTTTTATAAAAGGAGGTTTTGAAATATGAGACACGGGATTTATTACGCTTACTGGGAAAAGGAATGGGCTGCGGGATATGAATATTATGTAGATAAGGTTGCCCGCCTTGGATTTGACATTCTTGAGGTAGGTGCGGCTCCGCTTCCGGATTATACGCCGGAGCAGATCCAGTCTCTGAGAAGCTGTGCAGAGAGTAACGGGATCGAGCTTACCGCGGGATACGGGCCGACTTATGACCACAATATGAGTTCTTCTGATCCTTCAATTGTTAAGAATGCTACCGAATGGTACAAACGTCTTTTTGATGTTATGGGACAGCTGAACATTCACTTGATCGGCGGCGCTCTCTACTCTTATTGGCCGGTAAACTTTGACACTGCCGATAAACCGGAGGATTGGAAGCGCAGCGTTGAGGGAATGCAGATTCTTGCCCCTATCGCTGCACAGTATGATATCAGGATGGGGATGGAAGTACTAAACCGTTTCGAAAACCATATCCTTAATACTGCTGAGGAAGGCGTTGCATTTGTCAAAGAAGTTAATGAGGCGAATGTGAAGGTAATGCTTGATACTTTCCACATGAATATTGAAGAAACAAGTATTCCTGACGCTATCCGTACTGCCGGAGATCTTCTGGGACATTTCCATACCGGAGAGCGCAACCGCATGGTGCCGGGAAAAGGTCATACTCCGTGGCGCGACATCGGAGAAGCATTGCGTGACATCGGATATGATGAAACGGTTACTATGGAGCCATTCGTGCGCATGGGCGGTCAGGTTGGAAAGGATATCCATATCTGGCGCGACATCAGCCGCGGGGCAACCGAGGAGCAGCTTGATAAAGACGCGCAGGACGCTGTGATTTTCCAGCGCTATATGCTTGATTGGAAATAATTCTTTATATTTTTATGATCATGTATTGACTTTTTACCAAAAGGAGTCGATAATATAGTTACTTTAGTAAATACTTTAATAAAGTTTTTTCAAATCAGGAGGTATCATTATCATGGATGGAAAGATGAAAGTTGCTGTAATGAACGGAATCGGCAAGATGGGATTTGAAGAGCGCGACATCCCGAAGCCGGCAGCTGACGAGGTTCTCGTAAAATTGGAATACGTGGGTATCTGCGGTTCCGACATGCACTATTATGAGACCGGTGCGATCGGTGATTATGTAGTAGAGCCGCCATTTGTTCTCGGACACGAGCCGGGTGGTGTTGTCGTTGAAGTCGGGAAAGACGTAAAACACTTACAGGCAGGCGATCGCGTGGCTCTTGAGCCGGGTAAAACATGTGGACACTGCAAATTCTGCCGGGAAGGAAAGTACAATCTCTGTCCGGACGTTGTCTTCTTTGCTACTCCTCCGGTCGACGGCGTATTTCAGGAGTACGTGGCACACGAGGCGGATCTGTGCTTTAAGCTTCCTGAAAATGTAAGCACTCTGGAGGGCGCATTGATCGAACCATTGGCTGTTGGTTTTCATGCTGCGATCCAGGGAGACGCTCACCTTGGACAAAAGGCGGTTGTTATGGGCGCGGGATGCATCGGTCTGGTATCTATGATGGCGCTGAAAGCAAGAGGCGTATCCGAGGTTTATGTTGTTGATATTATGGAAAAGCGTCTGGAAAAGGCTATGGAACTCGGCGCTACAGGCGTGATCAACGGTGCGAAGGAAGACGTCCTTGAAAAAGTAAAAGAACTGACAAACGGTGAGGGCACGGATCTTGTCATTGAAACGGCCGGAACACAGATCACAGCTGTTCAGGCAATACATATGGCAAGAAAAGGTTCCAACATCGTATTGGTAGGATACAGCAAGAGCGGTGAGATGACCCTCCCGACCAGCCTTATTCTTGACAAAGAGCTTACTCTTAAGTCTGTATTCCGTTATCGTCACATCTATCCGCTTGCAATTGACGCTGTAGCAAACGGCAAGGTAAATCTCAAGGGGATCGTAACAGACATCTTCCCGTTGGATGAAGTTCAAAAAGCGATGGATGACAGCATTAACAGAAAGGCAGATATCGTAAAAGCTGTAATTAAGATCACAGAAGACTAGAAAAACCTTATCAAAGACCGGAGCTGCTTATCTTACATGCACTCCGGTCTTTGACAGGATCTGTCAGAAATTCTGCACTCAGTGCAGACAGATTCTCAGGATACGTTCGGCGTATGCCCGGGCGCGTAGTTAACTTACAGAGTCCTGGCAGATTTCATCAATCCATTCAAACAGTTCTTTTAGATCATAATCTCCCGAATGCGGGATCCCCCATGGATAAGCAAAGTCCGTTTCTACTCCGGCGCTTTTAAGTTTTAAAACAAGAATCGCTGAAATTGCGAGTGAAGTATCTCTGTCCGCCGCTCCATGCCTGATACGATAGTGTTTCGCTGTATTACAATCTTTTTCCCCTATATAATTCATAGGGTTCATCATCCGGATTACTTCCTCTTCCGCTAATTCTCCTTTCACGGCGCTGTGTTCTTTCCCGAACCTGGTAAAATGGCGCCCTTTTATATCCTCAGCGCCAAACAGTTCGTTTTCGGCCGTTTCTAATCCCACATGATCAAATGCCGGAGTATCTTTCATTCTTGTCCGGTACGCAATATATTGATCAAAATCAATGTCTTTTACTTTGGTTCCTTCCATGGTAATCCATTCCAGAGAAGACAGATCATTGCCTTTATCTATCTCATCCTGCGCGGATGCGCACACCATCTCTGCAATAAATTCTTTCAGGGAACCGTCTCCCTTTTCATCAAGGTACAATAAATCCCCTTTCTCATCCTTCAAACATAAGCTGTTTACATATGCGGGAAATTGCAGTTTCAATTCCTCTGACATCCTGCGCTGCTCCTGTGTCATCGTTCCGTCTGCCCGGATCATTAGAGGCTGCTCTTCATTTTCCCGGGACGGATTCGCACAGAGCTTCCCATAGAAATCATTCAAGCCGCTAAATTCCCATTCGTACGCCATATCCGCATGATCCAGATTTGTGATCGGGCAATAACAGGATGCGGCAAAAATATCATCTCTCGCATCCGCAGCCCCCATTTTTTTAAGATATGGTTCGTAATCCGGATGGTTTCCTGTCGCTCCAAGAAGCGCTGATAATGCGCCTCCGGCGCTGGTCCCGTTGGATATGATCTTTTCCGTGTCTCCGGGGACTTTTCCCGCATTGCTATGAAGGAAGCGCACAACAGCTTTTAAATCGCAGATTGCCGAGGGCGCCGCGCCTGTATATCTGCCTTTCCTGTCTTTCATTCCTCTTCCGCGGACTCCCGGTGATACAACTACATAGCCATGCAGCAATGCGTGAAATATCGTATTTGTTTCTCCTTTAAAATTCCTTCCCGGTTTTTCCGGCGGTCCCGGCATATAGCCGCCGACCGTATTCGGGAGAAAAATCGGCGCCGTATAAAGACTGTACCGGCCTTCTTCCTGTCCACTATAATAACGTTCCGGTACATAGATATTTAAAACCTGCATTTTTTCATCTGCAGGATGCTCTGCATAGGCAATATTCTCAAATGCCCTGTACTGCAGAGTATGCCCTTCCATTTCCAGCGTCCCGACTATATATTCTTCTTTTTTAAATTCTAAAGCCATTCTTATAAACCCTCTTCTACGATAATATCAGGGACAGAACATTTTCATCCCTGATATCTGAATTCACACTTATCTCTTATTCCCGTCCGCTATGACGCTTCTCCAGATCAATTCTGATCTGCTTTTCATGTTTGTCTATATCCAGGAAAAAGCTTACGATCAAAAGTAATACTGCCAGTATCAGGCTGAACCACCCGAAAGCAAAGACAATCGAAGCTTTTGCAGCTTCAGTCTGTACTTCTGCCGTACCTACGTAACCACCCGCCGCAATGATCCAGC
>CAZNXL010000004.1:0-26528 GCA_964577075.1 uncultured Dorea sp.
TTTAAAGTACTGTAATGTAGTGTTTGTCGATCTGAAACACATCGACAGCGACAGGCACAGAGAACTTACCGGGGTGCCAAATGAAGAGATCCTTGATAATATCAGGAATATGGCGCGACTGGCCGCAAAAGGAAAGTTCCGGCTGATCATTCGAAGACCCATCATTCCAGGCTATAACGATGAAGATATGGCTTCGGTAGGGGCGGCAAAATTTGTCGCGGGACTTCCGGGTAATCCAGAAATCAATCTTCTTCCTTATCATAACCTTGGAGAAAATAAATACGAGATGATCGGCGAAGAGTACAGCATCAAGGATATGAAAATGCTTGCCAAAAGTGATCCTGTGATCGTAAAAGTAAAACAACTCACAGAAAAATATGCTCCGAACAACAGAGTCAGCGTGGGCGGAGAATCGATTGAGCAGTCAGAGGGGAAATAGCTGCAAACAGCTTGTCAATGAAAAAAACAACTTGTAATCTTCCGGGAAGGTTTGGTATAATAGGAAAATAGTATTATCGTATGTTACATACTCTCACAGGAAAGGTTATATAATCATGGAAATGAATAATTTATTTGCCAAACTTCCGAAAGGATCAATATCGGAGATCATTATCAAACGAGTCACGGACGCTTTGCTCAGCGGCGAACTGAAGCCGGGAGATAAGATCCCGACAGAAGTGGAATTCAGCGAAAACCTTGGAGTGAGCCGCAATGCGGTCAGAGAGGCCGTCAAAGTTCTGGTGGCGTTCGGGGTTTTGGAGATACGAAGATCGGAAGGTACCTTTGTAGTAAATGAGTACAATCAGAAGCTTCTGGATCCATTGATATACGGTCTTATATTGTCGGAACACTCTATGGAGGAATTACTTGAGGTGAAGATAGCGATAGCGAATTCGGCGCTGTATCTTGCGATGATGAATGCCAGCGATGAGGAGATCGGGAAACTCCGGGAACTGGGGAAAGCATTCCGGGAGGTAATGAATGAGGAGCCGGCGGATATAGAGAAAATGTACCATGCAAGTGTCCAGTTCAATGAGTATCTGGATAATATTACACATAACAGAATGTTTTCACAGCTTGACAGTATTATTCACAAGATTGCAAAATTCACCCGTTATAAGGCAATAGAAGTGTCTGTGGCCAGAGGATGTGTGAACGTTCTCCCGGAAAACTACCTGAAGGAGGTAGACGTTCTGGAGTCAAGGAATCAAGATGCAATCCCCGGGTTTATGAATGAGAGATTGAAATTATGGCAGGAGTTGCTATTGTAAGCAGATCTTGCTTATAATAGCAACTCCTGCTTATAGTTGGTTTATGTATGTCCTATATAGAACACACGATAAAGAGGTAAAAATGGAAAATAGTTGCTTAAATAGTAAAGTGAATAAAGAGACAATATCAAGAATCATAATTGAGCGGATCACAGATGCGCTCTTAAATGGGGAGTTGAAGCCCGGCGATCGGCTCCCCGCAGACACGGAGTTTGCGCAGATGCTCGGTGTGGGACGTAATTCCGTCAGGGAAGCGTTTAAGATCCTGGAGGCCTTTGGCGTACTGAATATCGAACGCTCCGAAGGGATTTATATTTGCTCGGAATATACGGACGGGATCTTGGACCCGCTTCTTTATGGCATTATACTGGAAAAGGATGCCCGCGAGGAATCGGCGTCACTCTATCGCACATATCTTAAGTCTTTACTGATTATGGTCATAGATCGTGTGAATGAGGAGGATATGGCGAATTTCAAAAACAAGATTGGATGGCTTCGCAAGTATGTGAGCGAGGGGGATGCCCGCAGGATCTATGCTGGTGTTCTGGAAGTAAATTCATATCTGGCCGAACTTACTGGCAACCGGTTGGCAGTACGGCTGAATGACGTGCTGGAAAAGCTCTGTAGAAAAAGAGGAATGGAAGTAATAAATAAGGCAGAGGATACCGGTAATATCGTGAAAATAATCGAACGATATGAGCAGATTGCCGAATGGATGGAGAAGCAAGATAAGACAGCGCTGGCTGCTTTCCTCGTTGACTGAAAGGAGAGATGCGGCAAAAATCAATGCCTGATTCAAAAAGGCTATTGAATTTCATCATAGGATGTAGTACATTCAATATGATACAAAACAGAAATCATTTAAGATGGAGGTAAGGATATGGAAGCAAGAGAATATGTTTTGAGTTTGATTGAAAAAGGAAGAGTAGCTCAGCAGGAATTTGAGAAATTTTCCCAGGAGCAGGTGGACGAGGCCGTAAGGGCAATCGGAAAAATCATTTACGACAATAGCGAAATGCTTGCAAAGATGGCCGTGGAAGAGACCAGAATGGGAGTCTATGAGGATAAGATCCAGAAGAATAAAGGCAAATCCAAAGCCGTGTGGAGTAAATTGAAGGGCGTCAGGAGCAGAGGAATTATCGAGTACGATGAAGCGGAAGGCATCATCAAAGTATCCAAGCCGATTGGGGTGATCGGAGCGGTCTCACCGACCACAAACCCGACCATGACGCCGATGCAGAATGCAATGATCGCATTAAAGGGAGGCAATGCGATCATCGTAGGACCGCATCCGCGGGCGAAGAAGACTGGTGTTGAGACGGTCAATCTGATGCGTGAGGCGCTGAAATCCGTTGGAGCGCCGGAAGACCTGATCCAGATCACACCGGAGCCGACGGTTGAGATCTCCGGATTTCTGATGTCTGAGTGCGATGCTTGTATTTCCACCGGTGGTCCGGGAATGGTGAAGGCCGCTTACAAGAGCGGGAAACCGGCCTTCGGCGTAGGTCCGGGAAATGTTCAGACACTGGTGGACACTGATGTTGACATCCCGGAGGCAGCTGCGAAGATAGCGAGGAGCCGTACGTATGACAATGGCGTACTCTGCACCTGCGAACAGTGTGTACATGTTCCGGCCGACAAGCATGATGAGATGGTAGAGGAACTCAAAAAGCAAGGCGCGTACTACATCAGTAAACCGGAGGAAGTGGATGCGCTCAGAAAAGGGATGTTCCCGAACGGCGTCATTAACAAGGACGTTGTGGGCATGTCTCCGGTATTTATCGCGAAGACAGCAGGTCTTACCGTTCCGGAAGACACCAGGCTTCTTCTTGTTGAAATAGAAAAATCCGGCGCTGAGGAATACCTCGCGAAAGAGAAGCTGTGTCCGGTACTTGCGATCAACAGCTACAATACCTGGGAGGAAGCAGTTGATAAGGCAGTGACAAACCTGAAGAATGAGGGCGCCGGTCACAGCGCAGTCATCCATTCCAACAGCAAAGAACATGTAGAGTATGCGGCGGATCTGCTTCCGGTATCCCGCGTCGGCGTCAATATGATCGGATCCTCCGGTCTCGGCGGCGGGCTGGACAACGGTCTGAATCCGACAGCGACGCTCGGATGCGGCACATGGGGCAATAACTCCATCAGCGAGAACCTGTGGTGGCATCACCTTGTAAATATCGCAAGGATCGCATACATAATGCCGAACAAGCCGATACCGACAGACGAAGAGATCTGGGCTTGATCACGGAGATGAGGAGAAGAGAGATATGATTCGCAGTTTTGAAGAATTGATTGAAAAAGTGCAGAGCGGAACGCCACAGAGTTTGTCTGTGGCAGTCGCTCAGGATGAGGATGTGCTGCTCTCTGTCTGGAATGCGTATCAGAAACGTATCATCAAGGGCGCATATCTGGTGGGAAATGAATCCGAGATCCGAAGGATCGAAAAGGATCATCACATAGATCCCGGCGCATTCACAATCGTAAATGAGGCAGACAAGGCAGAGGCATGCGCGACTGCCATCAAGTTGGTCAGGGAAGGGAAAGCGGATCTCCCGATGAAGGGTTTTGTGGATACGTCCGTGGCTCTCAAGGCTTTGCTAAATAAAGAGTACGGGCTTCGCACAGGGAACCTGGTCTGTCATGTCGGCCTGATGAAGGTTGCCGGTTTTGACAGGATGTTTTTAATCAGTGATTCCGCCATGACGATTGCGCCGACACTGGAGCAGAAGGCCGACCTGATCAGAGCGTGTACGCACATCGCCCACGCCATGGGAAACGAGCAGCCGAAAGTGGCGGTTCTGTGCGCGGTGGAAAAGGTGAACCCGAAGATGCCGGCTACCATAGACGCAGATGAACTCACAAAGATGAACGAGGCTGGACAGATTAAAGGATGTATCGTAAAAGGACCGCTTCAGATAGATAACGCCGTATCTGTCGAAGCGGCAAGGCATAAAGGAATCGATCACCCGGTTGCCGGGAACGCGGATATACTGATAACGCCGGATATTGAGGCGGGAAACATTCTGAACAAGTCGATGGAGTACTTCGCAAAATGCGAGAAGGCAGGCTGCATCATGGGAGCTGCCAGGCCGATGGTACTTACATCCCGCGCCAGCTCTGATATGTCAAAGATGAATTCGATCGCGCTGGCTGTACTGGCCGCCCAGCATTCTGGCGGAAAGGAGATCTATTAAGTATGTACAAAGTCATTGTATTGAATCCGGGATCGACCTCTACAAAAGTGGCAGTGTATGAGGATGATAAGAAAATCGTTTCTGAGAACATAGATCATCCCGCCAGTGTTCTGGGAAAGTTTGCCAATATTGTAGATCAGCTTCCATACCGCAAGGATATCATTAAGAAAGTACTGGCGGGAAAAGGAGTGGACTTAGGAAGCGCAGACGCATTTTCGGCGATCTGTACCGGACTTATGCCGATGGCAGGAGGAGTCTATGAAGTAAACGACAAAATGTATGCGGACGGTCAGATCGGACCGGGAAGCAAGCACCCCGGGAACTTAGGACCGCTTCTGGCAAAGGATTTTGCCGATGAGTTTCACAGCAGAGCATTTATCGTAGACGCGAGCAGCGTGGACGAATTTCAGGAGGAGGCCCGCGTGACGGGATTCACAGAACTGTTTCGCACGAGTCGCGGTCATCCGCTGAACCAGCGGGCGGCGTCAAGGAAATATGCCGCCGACTGCGGGAAACCATATGAGGAGCTGAATCTTGTCGTGACCCATCTCGGCGGAGGGATTTCCGTGAGCGCCCACTGCAAAGGGAAGATGGTGGATACTGTTGACAGTACCCGCGGTGAAGGGCGCATGGCTCCGACGAGGACGGGGACCGCACCGCTGGCGGACGTGGTTTCACTCTGTTTCTCCGGCAAATATACGGAGAAAGAGCTGATCACCATGATCATGAAAACCGGAGGATGGGTGGCGCACCTCGGAACTTCCGATGCCCGTGAGGTTGAGAAGAGGATCGCAGAGGGAGACAGATATGCAGAATTGATCTACCGGACGACGGCGTATCAGATCGCAAAGGACATTGCCGCGATGGCCTCTGTGATGAGCGGCGATGTGGATGCGATCATTCTCACAGGAGGCGTCGCGTATTCGGAAAAAATGACAGACATGATCCGGGAGCGGGTAGAATTTATCGCACCCGTGAAAATCTATCCGGGCGAATATGAGATGGACGCACTGGCAGCCGGAGCGATCCGCGCTCTGGACGGAACAGAAGAACCGAAATTCTATACCGGGGAACCGATATTTCAGGGCTTTGATGCCCTGTACAACAAATAGGAAATGAGGATTGTATAGTATGACAGTAATGCATTATATCGGAGCGATTCTGGTGATTGCTGTGATCGTGGGAACAGGGCTTTATTCGGGCAGACGGGTGAAGTCCGCCTCAGATTTTGACGGCGGGCACAACAAAACTGTCGGACTCGTAACGGGAGCGATCATTGGAACGCTCGTGGGAGGTTCGTCCACCATCGGGACGGCTCAGCTGGCGTATACATATGGATTTTCCGCATGGTGGTTTACGCTGGGCGGCGGGATCGGAGTGCTGGTAATGGGTATTTTCTTCGCCAGACCCTTATATAACAGCGGGATCTCAACATTGCCGGAACTATTTGCAAAAGAATATGGAGAAAAAAGCAGCACGGTGGTCGCACTTCTGAATTCGCTGGGGACTTTTCTCAGTATTGTGGCGCAGATCCTCTCAGGAGTCGCGCTGATCACAGCAGTGAGTTCTCTGACATCCTGGCAGGGAACGCTTCTGACGATATTGCTGATGCTCGCCTATGTCCTTTTCGGGGGGTCTCTGGGAGCCGGTATGGTGGGAATTGTCAAGACGGTACTCATGTATGTGTCCGTAGGGCTCTGCGGCATATGGGCAATCCATATTGCCGGCGGCGTGAATGTTTTTCTTGACAATCCTGAATTGCCTCACAATGTGTATTTTAACCTGATCGCGAGAGGGGCGACCGTGGATCTTGGAGCGGGAATTTCATTGCTTGTGGGAGTGCTGACCACCCAGAGCTATATCGGAGCGATCCTTACGGCCAAATCTTTGAAAGTTTCCAGAGCGGGAACTGTCCTGAGCGCTGTGCTGATCCCTGTCATCGGCGTAGCGGGTATCTTTGTCGGGATGTATATGAGATTATATTATCCTGAGATTGACACAAAGATGGCGCTCCCCATCTTCATATTAGACAAGATGCCTCCGCTGGCGGCAGGTATTATGCTCGCAACCCTGCTGGTCGCAGTGGTAGGAACCGGAGCCGGTCTGGCGCTTGGAATGTCATCCATTTTCTGCCGTGATATTTATAAAGTCTATGTGAATCGCGAGGCAAGTCCGGAAAAGACATTGAAGATCATGCGGGCGATCATTGTTGTAATACTGATCGTCTGTGCGGTATTCAGCTGCGGCAATCTGGGCGATCTGATACTGGGATGGAGTTTCATGTCTATGGGACTGCGCGGTTCCGTCGCGTTCATTCCCCTTTGCACGGCGCTGTTTATGCCGGGGAAAGTTCCTCCCAGGTATGCAATGGCCGCAATGATCGCCGGCCCGGTGTTTACGCTGATCGGAAAGTTTATCCTGCCGGCATCGATTGATTCCCTGTTTTTGGGGATTGCTGTTACGATCGTTATCGTAGCCGCAGGCTGCCTGACGTCAAAAAAGGCGGCACAGTGAGATCAACAGTTATACAGAGGCTTCCGCCTCTTCGAGCGAGGCATAGCCGTAAAAATGGAACGTGCATTGCAGAATCATTTCTACAATATTTTTTCCTTTCGCTTCCAGCGAGCAGATATAATCATAATAAAGATTAAGAGTGCGCGGAGAATAAGTATAAAGTTCGCACCTCAGATAGGTTTCGCTGGAAACGGTATCGGCGGAATCCTCCGCAGCATGCAGCGGGCGGGCACGGGCTTTCAGACGCGGGTAGGAAGCGTAGAACTGTTCGCTCCATGCAGTTTGGATCGCTGTGATACGGTCGATCAGAACCTCTGATGAGTCGGGGATCGCTGGAAGGCGGTCTGCGATCGCGTAATATTCCTGCGGGGAAGTGTATTTCATCATGTAGGCGTATTTCAGGGAGACGGGATTTCCTCCCTCTGCCCGGTAGTCGATAAGACCCTGATAGTATGATTCAAGCATGGCCTCGCTCCAGCACAGAAACTGACTTTTCCGCATGATGAAAAAAGTGCGGAAATCATCCTGACAGTCTGCACGACCTCCGATGTTTTGTACCTGATCAAAAAAATCCCATTCAAGTGAAATAATTGCTTCTATTGTATTTTCCATAAATTTCCTCCTGATAAAAACTGTGTTTGCGCAGGATGCCGGATGACCGGGAAAGGGTCATCCCAGCATAACGTGCAGCTTCCGAATGACCGGATCCTTGATGCGTCTCATGATTTCTGACGTGTGACTGTCCAGAAAATCGTCTTCCAGAGAGGTCAGTTCCTGACGCTTCAATTCTTCGACGACTTGGGAACAAATCTGCTCAATTCCGTTTCCAATCACATAATCTTCTGTGACCGGAAGAACAGCAATCTCACGAATGACGGATACGGAATTCGACATCAGACAAAGTTCCGAGGCACGTCTGAATGCCCATTTTTCATAGGGCATGTAAGTTTTATTAAGCAGAAAGATCACAGACAGCGATTCCCGGATGAAAGTATCCAGCGTCAGCTTTGCCGCAACATACTCGTGCCTTTGCATTGCCCGGTAGTAGTTGTATTGCCCGGACTGAGCCATGAGAGCCAGCTTGGCGGCAATTTTCTTCAGTCGGATGTCCTCCGGATAATAATTCTGAAGGAATGTTCGGATACGAGTGAATTCACCAAGGGGATCGGAGAAAACTTTTCCACTGACAGCAGCTGTTAAAAGGTGTTCCGGTATGCGGAGCCAGTGCAAGGGATTCTGAAAGCTGTCCTGATTCCCGATAAACCGGGAATAAAATTCATTAAGACTCATTACACCGACGCGCTGCCCCGCCTTAGAAGAGGAGATCCTCTCGTACCCCATGAAATTGGCTGGAAGTTTCCTATAAGCGTCCGCCAAGCTCTGCCCGATCTTTTGGTAGTCGCTCTCGGTAAGCCACAGGCAGAATCCGGGACCGAAGTCATGATCCATGGACAGGGCATCATCGTATCCCAGACATTCGGATCCTTCTCCGACCAGTCCGGCAGCAATCCGGTCTTCATATGCAGGGAAGAGTTCGTGGATCATGCTGCGTCCGTATGCATCAAAATATTGTTCTGACAAAAGCAGTCCTTTCAACATGCAACCTCCTATATATTATTCCAGCGCCGCAAGCACTGTATTGCAGATATCCATCGCTTTCTCTGCATCGTCTGTGCGGCCCATTTTCCTGTATGTGTTAGCAATATTTTTGTACAGGGTGGCGTAATTTTTGGTCTTTCCGGAGGTCTGCGCGATGATCTTTGCTGCTTTTTCATAAAACTGCACGGCATCGCTGTAATTTCCGAGAAGGTATTTCGCACGTGCCATTGCAGACAATGTTGCGGAATAATGCATGTCGGAAGTCGCAAAATTGATCTCAAAGAGGTCAATGGCTGTATCCAGGTAGGAGAGAGCCTCCTGGATTTTCCCTTCATCAAGGAGAACATTGGCCAGATTTGTGCACGTGACAGCCTGTTCAATGTATGCGTCCGGGATCTGATTTACGATATCCAAAGCCTTTTCCAGAGAATGAGCCGCTTTTGTGTAATCTTTGTTTGACTGATAAACAAGGCTCAGATTGTTGTACAGGCTTGCGAAACGATAATCGTTGTGTTCCAGATATTTTTCGTAGATAGACTCCACTTCAAGGAAATATTGTTCCGCTTCTGAGTGAAGGCTCATGACGCGATATGCATTTGCAACATTCAGGAGAGTTGTGGCATATGGCAGGGTTCCTTCGATATTCATCTCCTGCATCAGGGACAAGAGAAACTCGCAGCGTTCCTTGCAGGAACCAAATCTTCCCTGTACACGGTAGAGTCCGATCAGTTCGTTCAGCACGGAAACCTGATCCGCCGGATTGTCTTCACGCTCTGCCATAGCGAGGCAGGAGAGCATATATTCCTCAGCTTTTTCAAGATTTCCTTGTTGATAGAGGGAGTCAATATAAGTGTAAAATGACGTATCCATAAATAATATCCTCTCTTTCTATAATGTTATATATACTACGTATAACAGTAACATATTTTATTGGGACTGAAAAGTCATTTTTTTGACAAAACAAGAAAATACTGATACAATGGGATACGACATTCAACACAAAGCTGAAAAAAGTAAGGATATTGAAAATTATAATGTATCTATCAGGAATATCAATAAAGGAAAAAACACACTTTTTATAAGGAACCTTGAAAATAAAGGGATTGAGCCAAAAATGTGAAATAATAGACAAAAATGTGAAGAGAATAACAGAATTTATTGAACGAAATGTACAGAAATATCCATTGACAAAGATTTTTATGACGAATATAATTATAAAAAACAATGGCGAGAATTGGTTGATGGATCCGAGAGAGATTTTAGCTTTGGGCAAAACGCCGAAGGGGCAAGAGGAGACTTGAAACTCTCAGGCAAAGGAATCGGATCCGGACGATGCTCTGAAGGATAGGCGACAGGGAGCTGTGATATCTGTATATGCAGATTTTCAGTTTCCTGTTTTTATTTTACAGAAAAATGCCGTAAAAAGGAGGATATGTGATATGGGATTTAAAAGCGACATAGAGATCGCTCAGGAAACAGAGATGAAGGTGATCAATGAAATTGCGGAGGAGATAGGGATTCCTGACAAATACGTGGAAAATTACGGGAAATACAAGGCAAAGATAGACTACCGGTATTATGCTGAGGAGCTTGAAGGCCGGAAAGACGCAAAAGTAGTCCTTGTGACAGCGATCAATCCGACTCCGGCAGGTGAGGGGAAGACGACGACTACGATCGGTCTGGCGGATGCAATGAACCGTCTGGGGAAGAAAACCATGGTAGCGCTCAGAGAACCTTCCCTTGGTCCGGTATTCGGAGTAAAAGGAGGAGCAGCAGGCGGAGGTTATGCTCAGGTAGTGCCGATGGAGGACATTAATCTTCATTTTACCGGAGATCTTCATGCAATTGGCGCTGCGAACAACCTGATCGCGGCAATGCTCGACAATCATATCCATCAGGGAAATGCTTTGGATATTGATACGAATAAGGTGACATGGCGGCGCTGTGTGGATATGAATGACCGCCAGCTTAGAAGTATTGTAGACGGTCTCGGCGCAAAAGCGGACGGAGTAACCCGTCAGGATGGTTTTGATATCACAGTGGCATCAGAGATCATGGCTGTATTTTGTCTGGCAAATGACATCCTGGATCTCAAGGAACGCGTTTCCAAAATTATCGTAGCTTATTCAAGAGACGGAAAACCGGTCACAGCCGGAGATCTCCATGCGCAGGGCGCAGTAGCGGCGCTTTTAAAGGATGCGCTTAAGCCGAACCTTGTACAGACCCTGGAGGGAACACCGGCATTTATCCACGGCGGTCCGTTTGCCAATATCGCTCACGGATGCAACAGCGTTATCGCCACAAAGATGGGTATCAAACTGGCGGATTATATGATCACGGAGGCAGGATTTGGCGCTGACCTTGGCGCGGAAAAATTCATAGATATCAAATGCCGGATGTCGGGGATTCGGCCGAACGCTGTTGTTCTTGTAGCAACGATCAAGGCTCTGAAATATAACGGAGGCGTGCCGAAGGCAGAACTCCAGACAGAGAATCTCAAGGCTCTTGAAGAGGGAATCCCGAATCTCCTTAAGCACATTGAGAATATCACGAAGGTATATCATCTTCCTGTAGTTGTCGCAATCAATGCCTTCCCGACAGATACAAAGGAAGAGCTTGAGCTTGTGCGCGAAAAATGCAGAGAATATGGCGTGAATGTAGCGCTGTCAGAAGTATGGGCACACGGCGGCGCAGGCGGTGAAGAGCTGGCAAAAGAGGTTCTTAAGCTCTGCGAGGGAGACAGCACGATGGAGTTCGTATATCGCGTGGAGGACTCAGTGAAAGAGAAGATCGAGGCGATTGCTGAGAGAGTATACGGAGCATCAGGAGTAGATTATACACCGAAGGCCAACAGAGAGATTAAAAACTTAGAAGCGATCGGACTTGGGAACCTTCCGATATGTATGGCGAAAAACCAGTATTCGCTGACAGATGACGCGAAAAAACTGGGAAGGCCGACAGATTTCAGGATTACAGTCCGGGATGTCACAGCGTCTGCGGGGGCAGGATTTTTGGTAGCATTGACCGGTGATATTATGAAGATGCCGGGACTTCCGAAGGTACCGTCTGCGGAAAAGATCGATGTAGATGCTAACGGTGTGATATCAGGATTGTTTTAGGGGGATCTAAGGACATGATGTTAGAGAAAAAGACAACGGATTTTCTGGAAGTATTATCCTCAAAAGAACCGGTCCCGGGAGGCGGCGGAGCCTCGGCGGCGGTAGGAGCATTTGCTGCCGCCCTGGGAATGATGGTGACGAATCTGACAGTGGGCAAGAAAAAATATGCCGATGTGGAAGAAGAGATTATAAAAATACGCGGCCAGTTAGAGGCGCTTAAAAAGGAGCTGATCTTACTGACAGATAAGGATGCACAGGCATTCGCTCCGTTGGCTGAAGCGTATTCTATGCCGAAGAGTACACCGGAGGAAAAGGAACGAAAAGAAGAAGTTATGGAGAGCGCGCTTTATGAAGCCAGTATCGTTCCTCTTGAGATCATGAAGACCATCTTCAAAGTGATGGAGTTTCTGAAGGTATTGGAGAAAAAGGGCAGTACGCTTGCGGTCAGCGATGTGGGAGTCGCGGTACTGTTTGGAAGAGCGGCTCTGGAGGGGGCGTCACTCAATATCTATATTAATACAAGGTTAATGAAAGACCGTGAAAGAGCACAGAAGCTTAACGGTGAGGCAGATGAGATGATCGCGCGCGGGCGCAGCCTGCAGGAAGAGATCTACGCTGGCGTACTCGGGAAAATACGTTAAGTGAAAGTACGCACGAAGCTGGACGATTAGGAGGAAGACTTATGGGAGTATTGATGAAAGGCATTGATGTGGCGAATGCCATGAAAGAGGAACTGATCAAAGAGACGGATCTGCTAAAGCAAAAGGGCGTAAATCCCTGCCTTACCATCATCAGGGTGGGGAACCGCGAGGATGACCTGTCTTATGAACGGGGAGCGAAAAAGAGGATGGAGAAGATCGGGATTGAATGCCGGGTCCGGGAGCTTCCCGAGGACATTTTGCAGGAGGAGTTCGAAGAGGCATTCCGGGAAGTGAACGAAGATCCGAAAGTTCATGGAATCCTTTTGTTCCGGCCATTGCCAAAGCATCTTGACGAGGAGCCGATCAAGGAGATCATCCGTCCGGTGAAGGACATGGACTGTATGAGTGATATGAATGTGGCTAAGGTATTTGCCGGGGACGAGACAGGTTATGCTCCGTGTACTGCAGAGGCCGTTATGAAGATGTTCCAATTCTATGGCATCGATCTTAAGGGGAAAAACACAACGGTCGTAGGTCGCAGCATGGTTGTAGGAAAGCCTCTTTCGATGATGCTTTTAAAAGAACATGCCACAGTTACGATCTGTCACACAAGAACCGTAAATCTTCCCGAAGTATGTAAAAAAGCGGATATATTAGTCGCGGCCGCCGGAAAGGCGAAGATGATCACGGCGGATATGACAGGAGACGGCGCAGTAGTGGCGGATGTGGGCATTAATGTGGATGAAGCGGGGAATCTGTGCGGTGATGTGGATTTTGAAGCCGCAGAGAAGAAAGCTTCTTATATCAGTCCGGTGCCGGGAGGCGTGGGAAGTATCACCACTTCTGTTCTGGCGGAGCATGTAATACGGGCGGCGAAAAGTCTTTATGAAACCTCAGCGGATGAAAGTAAAGGAAGTAGTATTTCATGAGAAGAATCAAGGCGCAGTTTATGGACTCATTTCAGGAATTAAAGGATGTAAAGACGCTGACAGCGGCAGCGATGTTTCTGACTATCGCTGTCCTGCTGGGATTTTACCGTCTGCAGGTTACAGAATATATACGGATTGGCTTTGATTTTATTGCCAAAGAGCTGACCGGTATGTTTTTCGGACCGGTGGTAGGCTGTATTGTCGGCGGCTTGTCAGATATTATTGCTTATATGGTGAAACCCGTCGGGGGATATTTTCCCGGATTTACAATCAGCGCGATGCTTGGAGGATTGATCTATGGGGTTCTCCTGTATAAAAGGCCGGTAAGCCTGCCCAGAATTATCATAGCCAACAGTATGGTGACGGTTTTTATTAATCTCCTTTTAAATACTTACTGGCTTAAGATCCTGTACGGGGACGCATTTCTGGCGCTGTTGCCGGTAAGGGCATTGAAACAGATCCTCATGCTGCCCATAGAGGTTATGCTGTTTTATATAACAGCGACGATGCTGTCGAGAGCGAAGCTTTTCGGCGTGACCAGAAGCAGGGGCAGATGACAGAATAGAATATCTTATAACGACATTGAAAAACAGGGCTGATTTTAGTATACTTATTGGTAGGAAAATTGTTCTAAGTCAACAGTAAAAGGAGAAATAAGCATGGAATGGAAAAATTTTGACCAATTAGGATCATATGAAAAACTTAACAGCCTTGAGCCTGTGGATTTGAAATCTGTTATGGCGGGGGAAAATGGTGCAAAGCGCGTCGCAGAGTACAAAGTGCCGATGGCAGGAGGAATGGCGTATAGTTTTGCGGCAAAGGCAGTAGATGATAAAGTGTTAGAGGCGTTGCAGGGACTTGCAGATGAGGCGGAACTTACAGAGAAATATGAGGAATTATATAACGGCGCCGTTATCAATACGGGAGAGAAGAGATTAGTTCTTCATCAGCTTACCAGAGGACAGCTTGGAAAAGACGTGATCGCTGACGGAGTGAATAAGAGAGAATTCTATGTAAGCCAGCAGGAAAGAGCGGCAGAGTTTGCTAATAAGGTACATGCAGGTGAGATCGCAAATGAGGCTGGCGAGAAGTTTACAACTGCGGTACAGATCGGCATTGGCGGAAGTGATCTTGGACCACGTGCATTGTACTTAAGCCTTGAGAACTGGGCGAAGGTCAATGATACACTTAAGATGGAAGCAAAGTTTATCAGCAATGTTGATCCGGACGATGCGTCAGCGGTTCTGGCGTCTGTTGATGTGGCGCGAACCCTTTTTGTATTAGTATCCAAATCAGGAACGACACTTGAGACTTTGACAAACGAATCATTTGTTAAAAATGCACTTAAAAATGCAGGATTAGATCCGGCAAAGCATATGGTCGCAGTTACAAGCGAGACATCCCCGCTCGCAGGCAATCCGGATTATCTGGATTCCTTCTATATGGATGATTATATTGGCGGAAGATATTCCTCGACATCAGCCGTAGGCGGAGTGATCCTCTCACTTGCATTCGGGCCGGAAGTATTTGCGCGTATTCTGAAGGGTGCGGCAGAGGAAGACGAGCTGGCAAAGAATACGGATATCATGAAGAATCCGGATCTTTTGGATGCGCTCATCGGCGTGTATGAGCGCAATTTCCTCGGATATGGATCTACGGCAGTGCTTCCGTATTCTCAGGGATTAAGCCGTTTCCCGGCACATTTACAGCAGCTTGATATGGAATCTAACGGGAAGAGCGTGAACCGCTTTGGCGAGCCTGTAAATTACGTGACAGGTCCGGTTATCTTCGGTGAGCCGGGTACGAACGGACAGCATTCCTTCTATCAGCTGTTACATCAGGGAACGAATATCGTACCATTACAGTTCGTTGGATTTAAGAAGAATCAGATGGGAAACGATGTGGTGATCCAGGGCAGCACAAGCCAGCAGAAGCTCAGCGCCAATGTAGCGGCGCAGATCATGGCATTTGCCTGCGGCAAGGATGATGAGAACCCGAATAAATACTTTGAGGGCGGCAGACCGTCAGGCATTATCGTTGGAGATCAGCTTGCACCGGAATCATTGGGAGCGCTTTTAGCACATTTCGAGAATAAAGTTATGTTCCAGGGGTTCGTATGGAACCTAAACAGCTTCGATCAGGAAGGCGTACAGCTCGGAAAGGTACTTGCTAAGAAGGTACTTGCAAAAGATACGGATGGTGCGCTTGCGGCGTATAGTGAGCTGCTTGGGATTTTTTAGAATGATTTTTCAAAATCTGTGATATCATCGAAAAAACCCTTGACGATTCGGGGGTTTTTTCCTATAATATAACCGCGATATGAAAAAACGTTGACGAAGACAGTAAGATATATCCGAACGGCAAAGCGAATCAGGGGTGGTGAGAGCCTGACGCAAGTAAGAGATATCTGAATATCACTTCTGAGTTGTGGTTTCCGAACGGCGGCAGCTTAGTAAGAACCAACGGGGTTCCGCCGTTACAAGGAGAGCATATGATAGTATGTTTAGGTGGTTTATAAACGCAAGCACAGCTTCCGTCCTATACAGGGCGGAAGCTTTTTTAGGAGGTTTATGATGTATAAGAAAGTTTCTACGGATCTGAACTTTGTCGACAGGGAGAAGGCTGTCGGGAAGTTCTGGAATGACAACCGGATCTTTGAGAAGAGTATGAAGGAAAAGGAAGGCAGCGAAATCTATACGTTCTATGATGGTCCGCCGACTGCTAACGGCAAGCCGCATATCGGTCACGTGCTGACCCGCGTTATCAAGGATATGATCCCGAGATACCGCACGATGAAAGGCTATCAGGTTCCGAGAAAAGCCGGCTGGGATACTCACGGCCTGCCGGTGGAACTGGAAGTAGAGAGAGCGCTGGGGCTTGACGGCAAAGATCAGATCGAGGAGTACGGTCTCGAGCCGTTTATTGACAAGTGTAAGGAAAGTGTATGGAAGTATAAAGGCATGTGGGAGGATTTCTCCAGCACGGTTGGCTTCTGGGCGGATATGGAGAATCCGTATGTGACTTATCACAATGATTATATCGAGTCGGAGTGGTGGGCGCTCAAGAAGATCTGGGAAAAAGGACTCCTTTACAAAGGATTTAAGATCGTCCCCTACTGCCCGCGCTGTGGCACGCCTCTTTCCGCACAGGAGGTCGCGCAGGGTTATAAGGACGTGAAGGAACGCTCCGCTATCGTCCGCTTTAAGGTTGTGGGCGAAGATGCGTATTTCCTGGCATGGACGACAACGCCCTGGACACTTCCTTCCAATATCGGCCTCTGTGTAAATCCGGCGGAGGATTATGCGAAAGTTAAGGCGGCGGACGGCTATGTATACTATATGGCCGAGGCGCTTCTTCACACAGTTCTCGGCGGGCTTGCGGAAAAATGCGGCGCAGAGGGACCGGACTATGAAGCGCTTGAGACGTACAAGGGTCAGGATCTTGAGTACAAAGAGTATGAGCCGTTATACGAGTGTGCCTGTGAGTGCGCGGTGAAGCAGAATAAGAAAGCATTTTTCATCACCTGTGATTCTTATGTCACCTTGACAGATGGTACAGGCGTGGTTCACATTGCGCCTGCGTTTGGTGAGGATGACGCGAAGGTCGGACGTAAGTATGATATGCCGTTTGTTCAGCTTGTAGACGAAAAAGGGAATATGGACAAGACGACGCCATTTGCCGGATTATTTGTAAAGAAGGCGGATCCGGAGGTATTAAAAGACCTCGAGAAGAGAGGGCTTCTTTTTGACGCTCCGAAGTTCGAACACAGCTATCCTCACTGCTGGAGATGTGATACGCCGTTAATCTACTATGCGCGCGAGTCATGGTTTATCAAGGTGACGGACGTTAAGGATGACCTGCTTGCCAATAATCGTACCATCAACTGGATCCCGGAGAGCATCGGGAAGGGCCGTTTCGGCGACTGGCTGGAAAATGTTCAGGACTGGGGCATCAGCCGTAACCGTTACTGGGGAACTCCGCTCAATATCTGGGAGTGTGAGTGCGGACATCAGCATTCTGTCGGGAGTATTGAAGAGCTTAGATCTATGTCCGCTAACTGCCCGGAGGATATCGAGCTTCACCGCCCGTATATTGACGAAGTGACGATCAGGTGTCCGAAGTGCGGCAAGCCGATGCACCGCGTACCGGAGGTGATCGACTGCTGGTTTGACTCCGGCGCGATGCCGTTTGCGCAGCATCACTAT
Source organism: uncultured Dorea sp. (assembly GCA_964577075.1). GTDB lineage: Bacteria > Bacillota > Clostridia > Lachnospirales > Lachnospiraceae > MD308. Next base: position 17,476 of record CAZNXL010000004.1, read on the forward strand.
CCGTTTGAGAATCGGGAATTATTTGAGAAGCAGTTCCCGGCGGACTTTATCTCTGAGGCGGTTGACCAGACGCGCGGATGGTTCTATTCTCTGCTTGCGATCTCAACTCTGATCTTTAACAAGGCGCCGTACAAGAACGTGATCGTTCTTGGACACGTACAGGATGAGAACGGGCAGAAGATGAGCAAGTCCAGGGGAAATGCGGTCGATCCTTTTGACGCTCTGGAAAAATACGGGGCAGATGCGATCCGCTGGTATTTCTATGTGAACAGCGCGCCGTGGCTTCCGAATCGTTTCCACGGAAAAGCGGTTGTGGAAGGTCAGCGTAAGTTCATGGGTACACTTTGGAATACTTACGCGTTCTTCGTATTGTATGCGAATATCGACCAGTTTGACGCAACAAAATATACATTAGAATATGATAAATTATCTGTGATGGATAAGTGGCTTCTCTCTAAGCTGAATACGCTGATCAAAGAAGTCGATGATAACCTTGCTGATTACAGGATTCCGGAGGCGGCAAGAGCGCTTCAGAATTTTGTGGATGATATGAGTAACTGGTATGTAAGAAGAAGCCGCGAGCGTTTCTGGGCGAAGGGGATGGAGCAGGATAAGATCAATGCTTACATGACTCTCTACACAGCTCTTGTAGAGTGCAGTAAGGCGGCGGCTCCGATGATCCCGTTCATGACGGAAGACATTTACCAGAACCTTGTGAGAAGCATCGATAAAGACGCGCCGGAAAGCATTCATCTGTGCGAGTTCCCGACGGTAAATGAGACTTATATTGATAAGGATCTGGAAGCAAATATGGAAAATGTTCTGAAGGTGGTCATCATGGGGCGCGCATGCAGAAATGCGGCAAACATCAAGAACCGTCAGCCAATCGGACAGATGTATGTAAAGGCCGGGTTTGATCTTTCAGACTTCTATAAAGAGATCGTTGCCGACGAATTAAACGTAAAAACTGTAACATTTACACAAGAGGTGCGCAATTTCACGTCATATTCTTTTAAACCTCAACTAAAGACAGTGGGTCCCAAATATGGTAAAATGTTAAATGGCATCAAAGTAGCGCTCAGTGCGGTCGACGGCAATGCGGCTATGGATGAACTGAATGCGACAGACGCTTTGAAGCTTGATATTAACGGACAGGAGATTACTTTATTCCGTGAAGACCTTCTGATCGAGTCCGCACAGACGGAAGGATACGTATCTGAAAATGATAACGGCATTACCGTTGTCCTGGATACGAATCTGTCAGAGGAACTTTTAGAGGAAGGATTTGTCCGCGAGATCATCAGCAAGATTCAGACGATGCGTAAGGAAGCAGACTTTGAAGTGATGGATAAGATCGTAGTTACTTATGAAGGAACGGATAAGGCCGAGAAGGTATTTACCGATCATGCGGCAGTCATCGGCGCAGAGACGCTGGCTGTCTCCGTTTGTAAGGACGCTTTGAAGGGATATGTAAAAGAATGGAAGATCAACGGAGAAAAAGTTACATTGGGTGTGGAAAGGAAATAGACAGATGAATTCAAGATTTGAAAAGGCGACATTTAAAAAAGATGTACGGGATAATGTCAGAAGATTGTTTCGCAAGGAGTTAGACGAAGCAAATCCGCAGGAGCAGTTTCAGGCAGTTTCCTATGCTGTAAAGGAGGCGATCATTGATGACTGGATCGCCACACAGAGACAGCTTGATAAAGATGATCCAAAGATCGTATATTATATGTCCATGGAATTTTTGATGGGGCGCGCACTTGGGAATGACCTGATCAATATGACCGCTTATACAGAGGTAAAGGAAGCGCTTAGCGAGCTTGGACTTGATCTTAACGCAATTGAGGATCAGGAGCCGGATCCGGCTCTTGGCAACGGCGGTCTGGGACGTCTGGCAGCATGCTTCCTCGATTCTCTGGCGTCTTTGGGATACGCAGCTTACGGCTGCGGGATCCGTTACCGTTACGGGATGTTCAGGCAGAAGATCCAGGATGGTTATCAGGTGGAAAAGCCGGACAACTGGTTAAAGGACGGCAATCCTTTTGAACTCAGAAGACCTGAGTACGCAAAAGAGATCCGTTTCGGCGGGAATATCCGTGTAGAGTATGATGACGAGACAGGAAAGACCCAGTTCAAACAAGAGAATTACGAGTCAGTACTTGCGGTTCCGTATGATTATCCGATCGTCGGTTACGGCAACAGACAGGTCAATACGCTCCGTATCTGGGATGCGGAACCGATCGTTGACTTCCAGCTTGAGTCCTTTGACCGCGGAGATTATCACAAGGCAGTAGAGCAGCAGAACCTTGCGAAGACGATCGTGGAGGTTCTTTACCCGAACGATAACCACTACGCAGGGAAGGAACTTCGCCTGAAACAGCAGTATTTCTTCGTATCTGCGAGCCTTCAGGCGGCGGTTGCAAAATATATGAGAAAGCATGATGATATCCGGAAGCTCCACGAAAAGGCCGTCTTCCAGATGAATGATACCCATCCGACAGTGGCAGTCGCAGAGCTTATGAGAATCCTTCTTGACGATTATCACCTTGAGTGGAACGAAGCATGGGAGGTCACGACAAAGACCTGCGCCTATACGAACCATACGATTATGGCGGAAGCGCTTGAAAAATGGCCGATCGATCTTTTTTCAAAACTGCTTCCGAGAGTCTATCAGATCATCCAGGAGATCGACCGCCGCTTTATCATTCAGGTACGCGAGATGTATCCGGGAGACGAAGAGAAGGTCAGGAGAATGGCGATCTTGTGTGACGGTCAGGTTAAGATGGCTCACCTTGCCATCGTTGCGGGTTACTCTGTGAATGGCGTTGCAAGACTTCACACAGAGATCTTAAAGAAACGCGAGCTTAAGGATTTCTATGAGATGATGCCGGATAAATTCAACAACAAGACCAACGGCATCACCCAGAGACGTTTTCTTATGCACGGGAACCCGCTTCTCGCCGACTGGGTGACAGAAAAACTCGGGACAAAGGGCTGGATCACAGACCTGTCTCTCATGAGCGGGCTTAAGAAATACGCAGATGACGAGAAGGCGCTTAAGGAGTTCATGGATATTAAATATAAGAACAAAGAGCGTCTTGCAGATTATATTATGGAGCACAACGGGATTGAGGTTGATCCGAGATCGATCTTCGACGTTCAGGTTAAGAGACTTCACGAGTACAAGCGCCAGCTTCTTAACATTTTACATGTGATGTATCTGTACAATAAGATCAAAGAGCATCCGGAGATGAGCTTCTATCCGAGAACGTTTATCTTTGGAGCGAAGGCGTCCGCGGGATATGTCCGCGCGAAAGAGATCATCAAGCTGATCAACTCCGTAGCAGACGTTGTCAATAATGACCGCAGCATCAACGGAAAGCTGAAGGTTGTATTTATTGAAGATTACCGCGTATCCAATGCAGAGTGGATCTTCGCGGCAGCAGACGTCAGCGAACAGATTTCCACAGCATCCAAGGAGGCATCCGGCACAGGCAACATGAAGTTCATGTTAAACGGCGCGCCGACACTCGGAACGATGGACGGAGCAAATGTTGAGATCGTGGAAGAGGTTGGGGAAGAGAACGCATTTATCTTCGGTCTCAGCTCTGACGAGGTTATGAACTATGAGAAGAACGGCGGTTACGACCCGTACGAGATCTACAACAACGATCCGGAGATTCGCCGCGTGGTAGACCAGCTCGTAGACGGAACGTACGCAGAGGGCGACACAGAGAGATACCGCGACCTGTATAACTGCCTGCTCAACACAAAGGGCAGCGACCGCGCGGACATGTACTTCATTCTTAAGGACTTCCGCGCTTACGCGCAGGCGCAGGAAAGAGTGGGCGAGGCATACAAAGACCGCGAAGGCTGGGCGAAGATGGCGCTTCTCAACACCGCGTGCTGCGGCAAGTTCTCCTCCGACAGAACGATTGAGGAATACGTAGAGGATATCTGGAAACTGGACAGGATAACGGTGGAATAGATTTTTGGACTATTTTATAGAGTCCTCTCATACAGTACAGTATGGGAGGGCTTTTTTATGTGGCAGAGATTAAAGCGTTACGCGTGTTACCTGACGATCATAGTATTACTACCCTATGTGATTACGCTGTTTATAAATGGGCCAGGCATTGTCACGTCTTCTTATGTGGATGGAACATATGTAAAGGTGAAAACGGGGAAGAAAAAGGAAGTTACGGAACTTCCTATTGAGGATTATTGCATTGGGATCATGGCGGGGGAGATGCTGCCGGAATATGCAGAGGAGGCATTGAAGGCACAGGCAGTTCTGGTGCGGACAGATATCTACAGAAAGATTGAAGCGGGAGGAAGCGACGTGGTTTTGGAGACGCCTTTTTGGACGCAGAAGCAGATGGAGGAGACATGGGGAGCAGCGCGCTATATAAGGTATTATAACAAGTTGAAAAACGCGTGGCGGGATACAAAGGGCCAGGTACTTATGTACGAGGGGAAACTGGCAAAGACACCATTTTTCCGGCTCAGCAACGGAAGTACCCGGGATGGCGGAGAAGTATTAGGAGATCAATATCCATATTTAAAAATCGTGGAATGTCCGGCAGATATAGAAGAAGAGGAGCAGATCCAGACCGTGACGATGGAAGAGACAGACGCAGAGGTGCTGACATGTGACACCGCAGGATATGTATTAAGCGTAAGAATCGGGGAAGAAACAATGAGCGGGGAAGAATTCCGGGATCATTACAATCTGGCATCCAGCTGCTTTACGCTTCAGAAATACAATGGGAAACTCCGGATCACTACAAGAGGAGAAGGTCATGGATTAGGCATGAGCCAGAATACGGCAAATGTAATGGCAAAAGAAGGGAAAGGATACGAAGAGATATTGGAATACTTTTTTGATGGAGTTGAACTGGAAGAAGTGGCGGAGATTGTGCAATTGGAGACGTAACATAAAAAAAGACCCATATACGGTGAATAAGTCACCTGTGTTCCGGCAAAAATATTGTCAGAGGTGGTGATTAGAATGAATGAAAGGCAAAATCCAAGGCAGAATCCAAGATTTAAGCCAAAACGAAAAAAGAGAGGCGCGACTGTCGCGGCAGTGTTGTGTTTTGTTGCAGCGATTGCAATTGTGGGAACATATACATTCAGAGACTACAGAGAATCACAGCGGGAAATTGAACTGGCGCAGGCTGAGGAGCGGGAACAGAAGGATAAAGAAGAACAAAGACAGTCTGAGGAAACAAACACGGTCCAGATTGTTAATGAGGTACAGGATGATCTGGCGGAGCAGGATACGAAGACAGACGATGAGGATGATACATTGGAAACAAAGGAAGACGAACGCGCAAAGGAAAATCAGGCGGAGGAAAACAAAGCGCAGACAGCAGGCAGCAGCAGCGGGCTCGACTTCTCTGAAAATAATAAGCTCCTGTGGCCGGTAGAGGGAACGCTTCTTATGAATTACAGTATGGACAAGATGGTGTATTTTTCTACGCTGGATCAGTTCAAGTACAATCCGGCGCTGATCATCTCGGGGGAAAAAGGAGATCAGGTCATCTCGTCTGCGCCGGGGGTCGTAAAGTCCATTGATAAGACCGCAGAGACGGGAACAACGGTAAATGTTGACATCGGCGGAGGATATGAACTGTTTTACGGGCAGCTGAGCGATGTTAAAGTGAAGACCGGAGATTATGTGGACAGCAAGACGGTGCTTGGGTACGTCGGTGAACCGACGATTTATTATAGCGTAGAAGGAAGTAACGTATATTTTGAGATGAGAAAAGAGGGTCAGCCGGTGAATCCAATGGATTATCTTGTGGAGTAGTCAGGGAATGGACAACGCAATTGATGTACCAAAATGAAAAAAGCCCTGTACCTTTTTGAACAGGCATCCTATAATAGTAAGAAAAGGAATATCAGAAAAGGGTGAAATTGCAGGTGGAAAAATGGCAGCAGAGAACTATACCTACATTGTAAAGTGCAGGGACGGAAGTCTCTACACCGGATGGACGACGGATATCGAAAGACGTATAAAGGCTCACAATGCCGGTAAGGGTGCGAAGTATACGAAGACGCGCAGACCGGTGGAGCTTATGTATTACGAAGTGTCGGGAACGAAGGAGGAGGCGATGAGCCGGGAGTATGCGATCAAGCATATGTCACGCGCCGAAAAACTGAGACTGATCGGGAAAGAGCCGGATAATAAAAAAGAATAAAAAATCACTGCATTTCAGACAAAAGGCGGAATCTTAAGAAATCATTTAAGATTCCGCCTTTAAAAGTGGAAGTTGTAATTGCGTATTCTATTTATATAAAAAGTTTATAAATGAAATTATATTATAGAAAATGTGCGAACGAAACAAAATAAAATCCAGGATTTGTTAAATACCGACGATGTAAAAAGGTTGGATTAATCTTACAATAACATATGGAAACAGTGAAGAGTCTATGTAAGGGGTACGGAATGGAAAGTGTACAGATAAAAGATTTATCATTTTCATACGATAATGATGAAAACCTGATATTAAGGGATTTGAACATGGAGATCGAAGAGGGCGATTTTGTATGTCTGCTCGGGCAGTCAGGATGTGGGAAAAGCACATTGCTGCGCCTCCTGGCCGGATTGGAGAAGCCGACTAAGGGAAAGATTCTGATCGATGGTGAAGAGATCAGGGGAGCAAGTATGGAGCGAAGCGTGGTGTTTCAGGATTATGGCCTGTTTCCATGGATGAGCGCCGGGGACAATATTATGCTGGCGTTAAGACAAAAATTCCCGAAAAAGTCGAAGCAGGAACTGAAGAAAGTCGCGAAGGACATGATCGCAGAGGTTGGGCTTACAGAGGACGTATATGATAAGTATCCGAAAGAACTGTCGGGAGGCATGAAGCAGAGATGTGCCATTGCCCGCTCCTTTAGCATTAATCCGCCAATTCTATTGATGGACGAGCCCTTTGGAGCGCTGGATGCGGTCACAAGAGCAAAGCTTCAGGAGATGGTGCTGGAATTGTGGGCGAAGGACGAGAAGAAAAAGATAGTTTTCTTTGTAACTCATGACGTTGATGAAGCGCTTCTTTTGGCGAATAAAATATTTGTGCTTGGACAAAAGCCCAGCAGTGTAATCTATCAGTGTGCGATCGCGCCGGACAACAAACCGGACAGAAACACGATGTATGAGAACAGATATATCATGCAGCTTCGCAACGAACTGATCAGATATATTAACCAGAATGTAAATGAAAATATTCATTTTGCATAGAATTACATGTAGTCAAGGAGGAAAAAAAGAATGAAGAAAAAAATAGTAAGTGTTTTACTATGTGCAGCAATGGCTGTATCCCTGTTAGCAGGATGCGGCGGGGGAGAAGAGAGCGGCGAATCACAATCTGATGAGCAGACAGAAAGCAGCGAAGCGGCAGGGAACGATCTGGAGACGGATACCGTTCGGCTCGCTTTGGCAGGAAGCGCCCATATCTTCAACACGATTGCAGAAGAGCAGGGCTATCTGAAAGAGGAGGGACTGACCGTAGAATATGTTACCTGTGAGAATTCTGAGGCAGCATTTACATCATTGTCAGCCGGAAAAGTGGACGTGCTTTCAAATTACGGAACCAACCTTCCGCTCCAGTACATAGGTTCCGGAACAGATCTTACGATTTTTGCCGGATATATGATCACCGGATGCATGCCGATCATCGCAAAAGCCGGTACAGAGTGGAACGGTGTTGAAGATATGATCGGAAAGACAGTATCCTGTGAGCCGAATGTATTTGCGGTGAGCGGTGCATTGCTTGATCTCGGTTATGATCCGTTAAATGACGTGAAATGGCTCAATCTGGATGATCATTCAGACCGTATCGCAGCAGTCAGAAGCGGCGAGGCTGATTACGCGGTTCTCGGGACAAGCATGATGTATAATGTGCTTAACATGGATGATATTGAAATTGTATCTTACTGCAGTGATGTAACACCGAATTATTCCTGCTGCCGCGTAGAGGCGAATACCGAATGGGTAAACAACAATCCGAATACGGTAAAAGCTCTGCTCAGAGCATGGTTAAGGGCACAGGAATGGTATGAGGATCATAAAGCCGAGACAAAGACAATGGTTGCCGAAACTCTCGAGGTGGAAGAGGACTATGTAGCAGCGTACATGGATAACGAGCATTATAATCTGAATCTCGACCCCTTCAAATCATCAGTTGAAAGAGCATGGAAGTACATGCTCGGGTTGAATCTGTTTGATGAAGGCGCTGAAGAGATCAGGATTGACGACCATATTAATACAGAACTTTACAAAGCTGCTTTAGATGAATGCACGGAAAAATACTACGATGAAGATCCGGAGTTCTATGATACGATGAATGCAACTTACGAGGAATACGATCAATAGCAGAGAATACGACAGCGGCTGTTTTTGCAGCCGTTGTTTCTTCTATAGAAAGGTGTAATACATGAAAAAAATAGGACAACTGTTAAAAAAATATTGGATCACGGTTCTGATCGTTGTGGCGGGGATCGGATTGTATACCTATATCACCAATCATAATATGGTGGATACGTTTGTGTTCTCGACGCCGAAGGCAATTGGGAAATCTTTCGCGGAATTTAAGGGTACAATGGTCAAAAATATGTTCGCTTCTTTCGGCCTGCTCTTCCCATCGCTTTTTTTAGGGGTTTTTATAGCTCTGGTACTGGGGATCCTGATGGGGATCAATAAGCGGATCAGGGAAGTGCTGCAGCCGATCGTTTATGCGATCAGCGTTATCCCGGCGATCCTGTTATCCCCGATCGCGCTGCATGTCGCGCCAAGCTTTCGCACGGCGTCCATATTTTTGATCGTCTACAATACTATATGGCCTACCTTATTTGCCACGATCACAGGGATCATGACGGTTGATAAGAGATATCTGGATAATGCGGCGACCCTGGAACTTACAGGGATTAAGAAGATGACGAAGGTTGTGCTTCCGGCGGCGATGCCGTCCATTGTGTCGGGATTTATCACCTCGCTTAGAAGTTCGTTCATGGTACTTGTATTTGCGGAAATGTACGGAACAGAA
>CAZNXL010000005.1:0-23265 GCA_964577075.1 uncultured Dorea sp.
AAGAGAAATGTTTTCATTGTGAAAAATGCATATTGAATTAAGTGGAGGAAATGCAATATGATATCTAATCAAATACTTCAAAACACAATTGAAGGATTGAATGGGATCACCAGAATTGACTTCTGCGTGCTGGACACTGATGGGAAATCTTTAGCAAGTACATTTTCTGAACAGAGAAATTATGAAGAAGAAGTTTTATCTTTTGTAAACTCACCGGCAGACAGTCAGGTAGTACAGGGATATCAGTTCTTTAAGATCTTTGACGAGCACCAGCTGGAATATATTCTTTTGGTCAATGGCGGCGCAGACGATGTATATATGGTCGGAAAGATTGCGGCGTTCCAGATACAGAATCTTTTAGTGGCCTATAAGGAGCGCTTTGACAAGGATAATTTTATTAAGAATCTTTTACTGGATAATCTGCTTTTGGTTGATATTTATAACCGTGCCAAAAAATTACATATTGACACGGAGGTAAGACGTGTTATCTTTATTATTGAGACGAAACACGAGAAGGACAGCAATGCGCTTGATAACGTGCGGGGTCTTTTGGGGAACAAAGCCAAAGATTTCGTGACGGCTGTAGATGAGAAGAACATCATAGTCGTAAAAGAGCTGGATGCAGATGACGGCCATGCGGAGTTAGGAAAGATCGCTCATAATATCTATGATATTTTGAAGAATGACGGGGAAGAAGATATACTGATCGCGTACGGGACTGTTGTAAATGACATAAAGGAAGTGTCAAAGTCTTATAAAGAGGCGAAGCTTGCGCTTGATGTGGGTAAGATCTTCTTTAGTGAGAGAAATATTATCGCATATAGTGCATTGGGTATAGGAAGACTTATCTATCAGCTTCCGATTCCGCTTTGCAAGATGTTCATACGAGAGATTTTTGAGGGGAAATCACCGGATGACTTCGATGAAGAGACATTGACCACTATCAATAAATTTTTTGAGAATAATCTGAATGTCTCTGAGACGTCCAGACAGCTTTACATTCACCGCAATACGCTTGTGTACCGGCTGGATAAGCTTCAGAAGAGTACAGGGCTTGATCTGCGCGTGTTTGAGGATGCCATTACTTTTAAGATCGCTTTAATGGTTGTAAAGTATATGAAGTATATGGAGTCAGTGGAGTATTAATAATCAGGAGGAGCATATGATTGAATTAAAGGACGTAAGGAAAGAATACTCGAAGGGTGTTGCAGCCCTTAACGGTGTTAATTTGAAGATTGAACAGGGCGAATTTGTATTCGTTGTTGGTGACAGTGGTTCCGGAAAGTCGACACTCATCAAGCTGATCATGAAAGAACTTGATCCGACATCAGGAACGATTACTGTAAATGGCCAGAATCTGAACCGGATGCGCCATCGTAAGATCCCGATGTACCGGAGAGCGATCGGAGTTGTCTTTCAGGACTTCCGTCTTTTGAAAGATCTTAATATTTATGAGAATATTGCATTTGCTCAGAGAGTTACGGAGACTCCGAGCAGAATTATTAAGAAAAAAGTACCTGCGGCTTTGTCTTTGGTGGGATTGGCGCAGAAGTATAAATCTTTCCCGAGAGAATTATCAGGCGGAGAGCAGCAGAGAGTTGCGATTGCAAGAGCTATTGTTAATGAGCCGGCAATCCTGTTGGCGGACGAACCTACCGGAAACCTTGATCCGACCAACTCATGGGAGATCATGAAGCTTTTGGAAGAAGCGAATGACAGAGGAACCACAGTGTTAGTTGTTACTCATAACCAGGAGATTGTAAACGAGATGAAAAAGCGCGTTATTACGATGAAAAAGGGAGTTATCGTAAGCGACGAGAAAAAAGGCGGGTATAATAATGAGAATTAGTACATTTGGTTATTCGATGAGACAAGGGGTAAAGAACATAAGAAGAAATAAGCTGTTTTCCATTGCTTCTATTGCTACGATGGCAGCTTGTATTTTCCTGTTCGGCTTATTCTATTCTATTGTTGTAAATCTTAATTACATCGTGGAGAAGGCGGAAGAGGGAGTTGCCATTACAGTATTCTTTAATGAAGATGCTACAGATGAGCAGAAAACTGCTATAGGAGAAAGACTGAAAGAGACAGACGGCGTCCTCGAAGTGAATTATATTAGTGCGGAGGATGCGTGGGAGAATTTCCAGGACGATTATTTTGGAGATTCCAAGGATGCAGCGGAAGGATTTAAAAATGATAATCCGCTTGCTAATTCGGACAGCTATGAAGTATATATGGCGGACGTGGAAAAGCAAAAAGACGTGGTGGCGTATGCAGAGGGGCTGGATGGTGTCAGAAAGGTTAATAAGTCAGATACTGTGGCAAAGACTCTCACCAGCGTAAACAAATTGATGTATTATGTGTCCGCTACGATCATTGCTATCCTGTTGGCGGTATCCGTATTTCTGATCAGTAATACGGTAACAATGGGAATTACCGTGCGCCGGGAGGAGATTGCTATTATGAAATACATTGGTGCAAAAGACGGCTTTGTCCGGGCTCCTTTTGTGATCGAAGGTCTGCTGATCGGTATTATCGGGGCGATCATCCCGCTGATCGCGCTGTTCTTTATGTATGATAAAGCAGTATCCTACATTATGACAAAGTTTAGTTTGTTGAATAATATTATATCTTTCCTTCCGGTAACGTCAGTATATAAGACGTTGCTTCCGGTAGGACTTGCACTTGGGGTAGGAATCGGTTTTGTGGGAAGTTTCTTTACGATTCACAAACATTTAAAAGTATAATGTATTTTACTTAGGGAGATATATAATATGCAAGGGAAGAAAATTATCAGTTTTCTGCTTATAACGGCGCTTTGTTTCGGGACAGCGTTTACATCTGAGGCATCTGAAATTGATCAGACAAAAAAGCAGGCGGAAGAGCTAAAGAAACAAAAGGAACAGGCGGAAGCAGAGAAAAAATCAATCACGACACAGTTGGATGCTCTTCTTACCGATCTCGAAGAAATGGAACAGAAGATTAATGAAAAACAGGAGGAGATCTCTGAGAAAGAGGAAGAACTGTATCAGGCGCAGGCTGATGAGAATGATCAGTATGAGAGCATGAAGAAGCGGATTAAGTATATGTACGAGAACGGCAACGCCCAGTTTGTGGAGATCCTGCTTCAGGCGAAAGACCTTAGCGACTTTTTGAATAAAACAGAATATATTTCTAAGATTTCTTCGTATGATAGAGAGATGCTTGTGAAGTTTCAGGACATTGTTAAAAAGGTGGAGGAGCAGCAGGAAGTTCTTCAGAAAGAACAAAGTGAGATGGAGTCTATGCAGGATGAACTGATTGCGAAACAGAACAGTCTTGAAACATTGCTTGCGAGCAAGTCGGATGAGATCTCTGAGCTCAAAAAGGAGATCAGCGCCAATGAGGAAAAGGTAAAGAAGCTGGAGGCGGCGGCACAGGCAGCGGCGGAAGCGGCCAGGAAGAAGGCGGAAGCAGAGGCGGCGGCAAAAGCAGCGCAGGAAACAGCGGCGAACGGAGGAAGTTCATCCAGCGCCGGGGCTGCTGTGGTGAGCGGCAACGGAACGTTTACCCATCCATGTCCGGGATATACGCGTATTTCCAGTTCTTTCGGATACAGAACCGCGCCGTTGGCCGGAGCCAGCACAAATCATAAGGGGGTGGATTTTGCAGCGCCCAGCGGAACACCGATTTATGCGGCGGCAGCCGGGACAGTTATTTCTGCAGGATACAGTGGAAATGCCGGAAATCTGATTATCATTAATCACGGCAATGGCCTGCAGACGTATTACATGCATTGCAGCAAGATATATGTAAGCGCCGGAACAAAGGTTTCAAAGGGACAGAATATTGCAGCGGTAGGAACTACGGGAAATTCTACAGGACCTCACCTGCATTTTCAGGTAATGTCTAACGGAACGCCGGTAAACCCATTGAATTATTTATAATAAATTATTGATAAGATAGGAACATAGTATGAATCATAAAAAGAGTTTTTGGCAGGGGGCGCTTTTTGGCGCCCTTGCTATATTATTAATCGCAGGGCTTGTTTCCTGTGGGCTTAAGGCAGGAAATAAGGGACAATCCGGTCAGAATGTCGTATCAGAAAATACAGAAAAAAAGCTTTCAACCTTAAAATCGCTTATTGACGAAAAATATCTGGGAGAAGTTGATGAAGAGCAGCTTGAACAGGGAATTTTAGAAGGATATATCAGCGGACTTGATGATCCCTATTCGGTATATTACGGCGAGGAAGAGACCAGGGCGTTTATGGAAACCACAGAGGGTGAATATGAGGGGATCGGAGCGGTCTTAACGCAGGAGAAGGACAGCGGGATCATTACGATGACACATATCTATGAAGATTCCCCCGCGATGAAGGCAGGACTTAAAGATAATGATATTCTCTATAAAGTCGGAGACATGGAAGTGACCGGAATGGATCTGAATGAGGTGGTGTCCCACATCAGGGGCGAGGGAGGCACAGAGGTCGAGATGACGGTTCTTCGCGGGGAGAAGAATGAGGAAGTGACGGTTACGGCTGTCAGAGATAAGATAGAGACTCAGACTGTAGAGACAAAGATGCTGGATGGCGGTATCGGATATCTGGCGATCAGTGAGTTCGATTCTGTTACCTATGATCAGTACGTGAAGGGACTTGACAGTCTTACCGGTCAGGGAATGAAAGCGTTGATCGTGGATCTCAGAGGGAACCCGGGCGGCAATCTGGATACCGTGTGTGATATCCTTGATCTTATGCTTCCGGAAGGACTCATTGTGTATACACAGGATAAGAATGGCAATAAGCAGGAAATGACCTCTGATGATGAAAATCAGTTTACATTACCAATGACTGTACTTGTAAACGGCAACAGCGCGAGCGCGTCTGAGATCTATGCGGGAGCGGTCCAGGATTACGGTCTCGGGAAGATTATCGGCACGCAGACTTACGGAAAAGGTGTGGTTCAGCAGATCTTTGATCTGAAAGACAACACATGTGTGAAGCTTACTATTTCAGAATACTATACGCCGAACGGACGTAATATTAATGGGAAAGGGATCACACCGGATGTGGAGGTGGAGTATAAGCTGGATGAAAAGAATCCGGAGGCGGATAACCAGCTTGATAAGGCGGTTGAGGAACTGAAAAAAGAGATGTAGAAGATATAGAGTAAAAGATATAGAGTAAAAGACATATGAGAGTCACAAAGAGTGATAAAGGGAATGCAAAAAATGTGCATTCCTTTTTCTCTTTTCTTATGTTAAGATAGTATAGAATACGCCCGAGTATAAATCAGGGAATGGATGTGAGAGGAAAGCATATATGAAAATTTTAATTAAAAATGGACATGTCGTGGATCCTTTGACCGGCAGAAACGGCTGCTTTGATGTGTTAGTAGAGAATGACCGTATCTGCAAAGTGGAAGAAAAGATAGAGGAGAAAGTGGAGAGAGTGATCGATGCCGGCGGCTGTTATGTCATGCCGGGATTTATTGATCTTCATGTGCATCTCCGGGATCCGGGACTTGAGTATAAGGAGACTTTGGAAACAGGGGGAAAGGCGGCGGTGAAAGGCGGAGTTACGACCGTCTGCGCCATGCCGAACACGAAGCCCGTGATTGATGACGGAGAGAAAGTATCAGAAGTCCATGAGAGAGCGAAAAAAGAGTCCCCGACGAATATCATTCAGCTTGGAGCGGTTACAAAGGGACAGCTTGGAAATGAGCTTGCGGATATTGAAGGAATGGCAAAGGCAGGATGCCATGCTATCAGTGAAGACGGAAAATCCGTAATGAATGCGTCACTTTACCGAAAGGGGATGAAGCTGGCGAAGGAGCAGGGAATCTCTGTGTTCGCACACTGTGAAGATATCACTATGGTAGAGGGCGGTGTGATGAACGCGGATGAGAATACAAAGCGGCTTGGACTTAAGGGGATTACGAATTCCGTAGAGGATGTGATCGTTGCAAGAGATATCCTGCTTGCGAAGGAAACGGGGGTAAGGCTTCATCTGTGTCATTGCTCGACGGCAGATAGTGTGAAGATAATAAAAGCGGCGAAGGAGGAAGGAATTTTGGTAACCGGGGAGGTGTGTCCGCATCATTTTGTCCTGACCTCTGACGATATTAAGGAGGATGACGGTAATTATAAGATGAATCCTCCGCTGAGAAGCAGGGCGGATGCAGAGGCGCTGAGACAGGGACTTAAGGATGGAACTATGGACGTGATCTCCACAGACCATGCACCCCATTCCGCAGAGGAAAAGAATAAATCCATGGCACAGGCAGCATTTGGAATCGTAGGGCTTGAGACGAGCGCAGCGCTTACCTACACATATCTCGTGAAAGAGGGGGTCATAAGCGTCATGGGCATGGCTGAAAAGATGAGTTATAACCCGTCAAAGATTCTCGGGCTTAGCGATAAGGGTTCCGTATCGGAAGGGAAGATCGCGGATATCGCAGTATTTGATCCGGATAAGACTTATAAGATTGATAAAGAGACCTTTGTGTCCAAAGGAAAGAATACACCGTTTGACGGCATGGAAGTAAGCGGGGAAGTGAAGTATACGCTGGTCGGCGGAAGGATTGTATATGAAGCGCAGGAGGAGGAAAAGTAATGATCAATCAATTAATTGCGAATATTAAAAAAACAGGGGCTCCGATCGCAGTCGGGCTGGATCCGATGCTTAATTATATACCGGAACATATCCAGAAGAAGGCATTTGCTGAGTTTGGCGAGACTTTAGATGGAGCGGCAGAAGCAATCTGGCAGTTTAATAAAGAGATCATAGATAAAACTTATGATCTGATCCCCGCCGTAAAGCCACAGATCGCAATGTATGAGCAGTTCGGGATCCCGGGACTTATGGCATTTAAAAAGACGGTAGATTACTGCAAGAGCAAGGATCTTATTGTGATCGGGGATATTAAGAGAGGCGATATCGGTTCTACTTCCGCCGCATATGCGACAGGGCACATCGGAAGGGTACAGGTGGGGAGCAAGTCATACGCTCCATTTGACGAAGACTTCGTGACAGTGAATCCATATCTTGGTTCTGACGGTGTAACCCCGTTTATCAACGTCTGCAAAGAAGAAAAAAAAGGCTTATTCATTCTGGTAAAGACATCTAATCCGTCCAGCGGAGAATTTCAGGATCAGTTAGTTGACGGTCGCCCGCTCTATGAACTTGTAGGCGAGAAGGTCGCTGAATGGGGCGCCTCCTGCATGGGTGACGATTATAGCTATATCGGCGCTGTCGCAGGAGCAACCTATCCGGAGATGGGAAAAGTTCTTCGTAAAGTAATGCCGAAGTCATACATTCTTGTGCCGGGATACGGCGCACAGGGCGGAAAAGGCGCAGATCTGGTACATTTCTTTAACGAAGACGGCCTTGGAGCAATCATTAATTCCTCCAGAGGAATCATTGCTGCATATAAGCAGGAAAGATATGTCAGGTTTGGCGCAGAGAATTTTGCGGACGCATCCCGGGCGGCGGTAGAAGATATGGCTGCAGATATCAGGGGAGCGCTTAAAAATCGTTAAAAGTGGTGTACCGAAAGGAGAGAAAATGGACAGAAGAAAAGAGCAGGTAACTGTGCTTTCACAGGAACAGCTT
Organism: uncultured Dorea sp.; assembly: GCA_964577075.1. GTDB lineage: Bacteria > Bacillota > Clostridia > Lachnospirales > Lachnospiraceae > MD308. The sequence continues at coordinate 7,595 of CAZNXL010000005.1, forward strand.
GCGGAGGGGATATTCAGCATGTGGCTTCAGACGGATGCGGCGAAAGAGGCGAAGCCTGGACAGTTTATTTCTATGTATACGAATGATGGAAGCAAATTGCTCCCCAGACCAATCAGCATCTGTGAGATTGATAAGGAGAATAAAGGGCTTCGTGTTGTATACCGCGTAACCGGGGAGCATACCGGGACGAAGCAGTTCTCTCAGATGAGAGCTGGAGAGACATTAGAGATCATCGGGCCTTTGGGAAATGGCTTCCCGTTAGAAAAGGCGGCGGGAAAGAAAGCATTTTTGATGGGAGGCGGAATTGGCGTTCCTCCGATCCTGGAGCTTGCAAAGCAGCTAAGCTGTGAAGAAAAGCAGATCGTAATCGGGTACCGGGATGCGCATACATTTTTAAATGAGGAATTTGAAAAAAACGGCAGTCTGTACATTTCTACAGAGGATGGCAGTGTCGGCACGAAAGGAAATGTAATGGATGTGATCCGTGAAAATAATTTATGTGCGGATATTATCTATGCCTGCGGACCAGCTCCGATGCTTCGGGCAATCAAGCAGTACGCCGAAGAAAATACCATCGAATGTTATATATCTCTGGAAGAACGGATGGCGTGCGGAATCGGAGCCTGTCTCGGATGTGTGTGCCAGTCGAAAGAAAAGGATCATCACAGCAACGTCAATAACAAGAGAATATGCAAGGATGGACCGGTGTTCTTATCTACGGAGGTGGAGATCTGATGAGTATAGATATGAGAGTGAATATTGCAGGTGTAGAGTGGAAAAATCCGGTGACAGTCGCATCCGGAACTTTTGGCTCAGGTGCAGAATTTGCGGAGTTCGCGGATTTGAACCGCCTGGGTGCGGTGACGGCAAAAGGTGTGGCAAATATTCCATGGGCGGGAAATCCGACACCGAGGATAGCGGAGACCTATGGCGGAATGATGAATGCGGTGGGACTTCAGAATCCCGGGATTGATCTGTTCTGCCAGCGGGACATTCCGTTTTTAAAACAATATGATACCAGGATCATTGTAAATGTCTGCGGAAGATCGACGGAAGATTACTGTGAAGTTGTAGAGAGACTGGCGGATGAAGATGTTGATATGTTAGAGATCAACATTTCCTGTCCGAATGTAAAAGAAGGCGGGATCGCTTTTGGCCAGGATCCGAAGGCGGCGGAGGGCATTACAAAGGCGGTAAAAAGATATGCAAGGCAGCCGGTCATTATGAAGCTGAGCCCGAACGTAACCAGTATTGCGGATATGGCGAAGGCGGTAGAAGCGGGAGGTGCGGACGCAGTATCGCTGATCAATACGCTTACCGGAATGAAGATAGATATTCACCGCCGCAAGTTTGCGATTGCAAATAAAACCGGAGGATTATCCGGTCCGGCGATCCATCCCATCGCGGTACGTATGGTTTACGAGGCCGCACATGCCGTAAAGGTTCCGATCATCGGCATGGGTGGGATTGCCGGCGCTGATGATGCGATCGAGATGATACTGGCAGGAGCCGACGCAGTATCCGTAGGGACCGCCAACTTCCACAATCCGGCAGTGACGATGGAAATTGTAGACGGGATTGAAAAATATATGGAAGAAAACAGGTTTTCGAAGGTTGCAGATATGGTAGGAATTGTAGAATAAACGAGAGTATTAATGAGGGGGCGGAGTCTGAAAAACAGGCTCCGCCCCTTCTGTCGATACATCGGCAAAAATACATCTGACATATGCTTATTCATATCTTTCATCGATCACTCGTTTCGTTTTTTTCTCGCTTCTCGGCAGCAACCCAAGTTCTACGACCTTTACAAGCGGTGTAAATCCAATCCGGCTTTTTATCTTTCCGGCGATGCGTTTGCCCAGGTCTAAGAAGTCTATACTTCCGTTAGTCTCTACATAGATACGCATCGTATCCCGACCGTCCAGATGAGAGATGCGGATCTGGTATTCACTGGATACCTCCGGGAATTCATGTAAGATTTCCTCAATCTGGCTCGGGAATACATTAACACCTTTAATTTTCATCATATCGTCAGTTCTTCCCATAATGGAATCGAGACGAGGGAATCTGCTGCCGCACGGGCAGGTTCCCGGAATGATGCGGGAGAGATCATGAGTGCGGTAACGTATGAGCGGCGCGCCTTCTTTTACAAGTGTTGTAATAACGATTTCTCCAAATTCTCCGTCCGGAACAGGCTTCAGCGTTACAGGATCAATGATCTCAATGTAAATGTAATCATCCCAGTAATGCATTCCGGTATTATATTTACAATTGATGCCAATACCCGGTCCATAGATTTCCGTAAGTCCGTAAATGTCATAAAGCTCGATACCAAGTTCGCCGGAAATGCGCTGACGCATCTTTTCTCCCCAACGCTCAGAACCGATGACACCTTTTTTAAGATGGATTTTATCTTTGATTCCCCGTTTCTCAATCTCTTCGGCCAAAAGTAAAGCGTAAGAGGAAGTGGAACACAGCACCGTACTCTTCATATCCATCATCATCTGGAGCTGTTTATCTGTATTTCCCGGTCCCATGGGAATCACCATGGCGCCTAGTTTTTCCGCCCCGTTTTGAAAGCCGATGCCGGCAGTCCACAGCCCGTATCCCGGTGTGATCTGAATACGGTCCATATTTGTGATTCCGGCCGTTTCGTAGCAGCGGCTGAACATAATTGCCCAATCATCCACATCTTTTGCGGTGTAAGGGATAATGACCGGCAGACCGGTTGTCCCGGAAGATGAGTGGATCCGCACGATATCCTCCTCGGGTGCGGTCATAAGTCCGAGGGGATAAGCTTCCCTCAGATCATTTTTTTCGGAAAACGGAAGGCTTTCAAAATCCTCCGGAGTGGAGATGCCTTTGATACCGGCTTCCGCTAATTTTTTCCCATAAAAGCTCCCGGCATTAATAAGAGCCTTTATCTGGTTGTTCACCTGGTTAATCTGCAAATTTGAGATTTTCATAATGTTGTCTGTCCTTTCTTTGGATGAGAATATGTTTTTGTGCTATTTTGACTGTTGATTGCTTACGTATCCTAATGCCCGGAAGTTCAGTTCGTGGAATTTCTCAGGCAGCCTCTTCCTGATGGCATCTTTGATATCTTCCTGTGAAAGTCCCAATGCGCCGCTGTGTATTGCCGCCCCTAAAAGCAGTATGTTGAGAACTTTTGGAGAGCCGATCTCGGCGCAGGCTTTTTCAGTATCTACGACGAGCAGATTCTTAACGCGGGATATGAGGTATGCGATCATCTCTTCACCACTGTAAGGGGAGTCAGAAAGCGTAGCAGTTACAGGCATAATGGAACGTTTGCTTACGACCACCTGCCCGCCGTCTTTAAGATAAGGGAGCATCCGCACAGTTTCTCCCGGCTCGAAACCGATGATCATGTCGGCGGTTCCCGTCCCGATCATCGGGGAATATAGTTTCTCACCCATGCGAACATGGCTGAATACGCTGCCGCCCCGCTGCGCCATGCCGATGGTCTCCGCGCTCATGACAGGGATGCCTTTTTTCATGGCGGCGGCCGCGATCAGTTTGGAAGCGAGGACGGTTCCCTGTCCGCCGACTCCGCATAGTACAATGTTTTTATTCATTGCCGTTCCCTCCCTTGATATGATTGCTCCGCACATTTGTAATGGCTCCTGTCGGACACAACTGGCTGCACAGTGTGCACCCGGTGCACAGGGACGCATCGATGGTGACGCAGTCGCCTTTAGTCATTAATGCAGGACAGCCAAGCTCGCGGATGCATTTTTTGCAGTTCACACATGTTTCAGAATTTACATACATGCTTCCGGACGGTTTCGCGACAGCAATACAAGGCGATTTGAAGATAATCGCCTTCACACCCGGCGCACCTGCCACCCTTTTTACACAGTCCACGGATTGCTTAAAGTCCAGCGGATCAACGGTCTCTACCACAGTGAGTCCGATGCCGCAAAGAACCGCTTCAATATTGACCTTTGACACAACTTCGCCCATCATGGTCTGCCCTGTGCCGGGATGAGGCTGGTGTCCGGTCATGGCAGTCGTAGAGTTGTCAAGGACGACAAGAGTCATCTCGGCCTGATTGTACACCGCGTTCACAACACCGGTAATCGCGGAGGCGAAAAATGTAGAATCGCCTACAAAGGCGAAACAGGAGGTGTCAGGTTCTATCCGTCCCACACCCTGAGAGATTCCAAGTCCGGCGCCCATGCAAAGACAGGTGTCCACCATGTCCAGAGGCATGGCGTTGCCGAGAGTGTAGCATCCGATATCTCCGCAGAAGATCGTTTTCTTCCCCTTCATCGCCGTTTTTACCGCATAAAATGATGCGCGGTGAGGGCATCCTGCGCAGAGGACCGGAGGTCTTGCCGGAAGGTTGGGGGCGTCTGCAAAGTCAGAAGGACCGGATGGCTTTGGCGCGTCTATATTGAGAAAACCGGCAATATCCTTATACACGCTGTCACGGCTGTTCTCACCTGCATTTTTAACATGATGCGTGAGCTTCCCGTAAATCTTCGCCGGCAGATGATATTTCCCGCAGATATATGTCAGTTCCCGCTCGATCACCGGGTCAAGCTCCTCAATGCAGAGAACCTCTTCAAGTCCTTCCAGGAACTTAAGCGCCAGCTTTTCCGGAAACGGATGAGGAGTAGCAACTTTAAGCAGACGTACCCTGCCAACCTCTTCAAGAGTCTCCATAGCATAGGTATAGCTGATCCCGCCGGATGCGATTCCTTTTTTTGCGTTAGAAGTATTTAATGTCGGATAAATTTTATTTCGTTCATATGTAGAAAAATCGTTTGCAAGCTCAGCATTTCTTGCTTCGATCCGGATATGGTTCTGGTAAGAGAGCCCTGGGAAGATTACCCACTTTCTGGAATCCTTTGCGAATCCTTCCGGTTTATGGCTCATATATTCGGAGATATCTTTTATTGTCACTGAAGCATATCCGTGACAGACTCTCGTGGTCGGTCTTAAGAAGACGGGAGTGCCATATTTTTCAGAATATTCGAATGCCTCCTGTACCATCTCATATGCTTCCTGTGCGGAAGTCGGATCAAAGCACGGCAGTTTTGAAAATGCTGAAAAATGTCTCGTATCCTGTTCGGTCTGTGAGGACACCGGTCCCGGATCATCGGCAGCCAGAATCACCATACCGCCCTTTACACCGATATATTCCAGACTCATCAGCGGATCGGAGGCTACATTAAGCCCCACCTGTTTCATCGTTACCATGCTCCGCGCGCCTGCATATGCCGCACCGGCAGCAACTTCCATAGCCGCCTTTTCGTTGACGGACCACTCCACATAGATATTGTCAGGCCTTCTCTTGGCAACTGTCTCCAACACCTCGGTAGAGGGAGTTCCGGGATAGCCGGTTACAAGGTTCACTCCGGCAGCGATAGCGCCCATGGCGATTGCCTCATTGCCCATTAAAAATTCTTTATGCATAATGTCACCTCTGATTAGAATAATGCTGAAAATATATTATTAAATACATGCTTTCAAAGAATTATGCCGGTGTAAGCGCATCAAGGATCCTCTGTGCCGCAAGCTCGATATTCTCGCGGCAGGTCGCGAGATTCACTCTGATAAAGGTACCGTAATCGCTTCCCCCGAACCAGCTTCCATAATCCACGGCCAGTCCGCACTGCTCCTGAATGAGAGACTCTATATCCTCTGCTTTTATATACTTTCCGAGATCGATCCACATAAGATAAGTGCCCTCCAGATCCGGGATCCAGATATCAGGCAAAGCATTTCTAAGAGTTTCTTTCATATAGTGATAATTTCCTTCTATAATACGGAGTACTTCCTTCAGCCATTCGTTTCCGCCTTCGTATGCGCTCTGTACGGCAATATAACCGAACGCATTTCCCTCTTTTGTCCGGAGCTTTGTGAGATGATCATCATACCTCATTCTCAGCGCCTGATCCGGGATTATCACGATGGAGTTCTGACATCCCGCCAGATTAAACGTTTTGGTAGCGGCTGTCACTGTGATCAATATATCGTCAAAATCTCCCGTGGAAGCGGCGACAACCTGTTCATGCCCTGTCATGATAATATCCTGATGTATCTCGTCCGCGATTACATAGACATGGTGTTTTTTGCAGATGGAAAGCACTCTCTCAAGCTCTTCGGCCGTCCACACTCTTCCTGCCGGATTGTGAGGCGAGCACAGGATAAACAGTTTTACATCGCGCTCGATGATCTTTTGCTCGAAATCTTCGTAATTCATTACATAACGGCGCTCCGTACGCACGAGAGGATTTTCCACAACTATCCGGTGGTTATCTACGATCGCGTCGCGGAATGGATAGTATACCGGAGGCATGATCAGGATCCGGTCATTTTCCTGTGTTAATATCTGTATGAGCCAGTTGATAGCCGGCACAACTCCAGGTGCAAAGCGTATCCATTCTTCGGAAACTTCATAGTTGTGATGTTCTTTCTCCCAGTGGATAAAAGCGTCTTTATATCTTTTTGACGGCAGATAATAGCCATATATGCCAAAATCTGCATATTCCTTTACAGCCTCTTTGACACATGACGGAGCTTCAAAGTCCATATCCGCCACCCAGAGCGGCAGCAGACCTTCTTTGCCGAACTTTTTCCGGCACCCGTCCCATTTTACACAGTCTGTATGGTTTCTTTCTTTGTATATAACCTGACTCATTGCTGACAACCTCCATTATTTTAAATCTCTGTAGCTTATATTTAAGTCTAACACAGATAAAAAGTTTGTCCAGTTAATTCGGCTCTGTTTCGTATTGAAAATGGAATATCTGACAAACCTATAGAAAATCTCTGCAAGTTATGATAAAATGATAAGAAATTCAGGAACTCACATTTACGGAGGGTTTATAAGATGGAAAGTTATAAACAGGAATTTATTGAATTTATGGTAGAGAGCGATGTACTTAAATTTGGGGAGTTTACTTTAAAGAGTGGAAGGAAATCTTCTTTTTTTATGAATGCGGGAGGATATGTGACGGGTTCCCGGCTAAAGCGGTTGGGAGAATATTATGCAAAGGCGATCCATACTACTTACGGGGATGACTTTGATGTGTTGTTCGGACCTGCTTACAAAGGGATTCCTCTGGCAGTCGTGACAGCGATCGCATACAGTGAATTATATGGCAGGGAGATCCGCTATTGTTCTGACCGCAAAGAGGAAAAAGACCACGGCGCAGATAAGGGAAACTTTCTCGGAAGTAACTTAAAAGACGGCGATCGCGTAGTTATGATCGAAGACGTGACCACATCCGGGAAATCTATGGAAGAGACGGTGCCGAAGGTAAAAGGAGCGGCAGACGTGAAGATCGCAGGGCTTATGGTGTCTCTCGACCGCATGGAGGTTGGAAGGGGCGGCAAAAAGAGCGCTCTTGACGAGGTGAAAGAACTGTACGGCTTTGAGACCGGTTCTATCGTTACGATGGAAGAGGTAGTTGAGCATCTTTATAACAGGCCTTGTCAGGGGAAAATCGTGATAGATGATACATTAAAAACAGCAATTGACGCATATTATGAACAGTATGGTGCAGGGAGGTAGTGACAATGAACGAAAAAGCATATAAGACAATGAGTCTTGCGGGAGCAGCCAGCATAGCCATCGGTATCATTACCCTTGTGGTAGGTACTACAGTAGGTGTAGTTGCGGTCATAACGGGCGCTCAGCTTATCAGGAATAAAAAAGGACTTACATTTTAAGAGGATATTATAAGCGATAGAAGGGAAGCAGTATATTTGAACATAAGGGACAAAAAAAGAATCCGTTTTATTGGCAAGATTTTATTTGTGCTTTATATTTTGTTTATTATATATTTTCTGATATTTTCCGACTGGTATGGGCGAAGCAGTGTGTCAGAAGAGTATCGGTATAATCTTGTACTGTTTCATGAGATCAGGAGATTCTGGCGATATCGGGAGCGGTTGGGATTATTTGCGATGTTTACGAATCTGTTCGGCAATGTTGTTATATTTGTGCCGTTCGGGTTTTTTATGCCTATGGCAAGCAGATATAAGAGTTTTTTTTCAACTGTTTTCTATAGCTTTGGCCTGAGCCTGTGTGTGGAGACTTTTCAGTTAGTGACCAAAGCAGGAAGCTTTGACGTGGATGATCTGCTGCTTAATACGATCGGGGGTATGGCGGGATATCTTCTGTATATGATATGCGACGCAATAAGGAGAAAGCATGATTTTAAAAAGACAGGACAAAACAGAGGAAGATAAGGCAAGGGAACTTGCAAAAGAGAGAGAAAAGCAACGAAAAAAGATGATAAAAACCAGATATGGACAGAAGCAGAAGAAGCACGCCAGAAAAGGCGTGCAATCTTGCTTGCTGGCGGCGGTCGCAGCGTTTCTTTTAATTGCTGCGATCGCAAGATCCTTCGGCGCTAAGGGAGATGTAGGATTTTTTGCCGGAGTAGTGGGAATCGCAACGCTTATCATTGCCTGGCGCGGGCTTGTATATGGCGCCCGCGGGTTTAAAGAGAGAGACAAAAATTACATCACATGCAGGGTGGGAGCGGTATGTAACGGTATCCTGCTGTTGCTTATGTGTGGAATATTTATCAGGGGGCTTTTTTAGATGAAAGAAGAAAGATATGAACTTGCAGCCGGTCGGATTCGGGAGATCAAAGAGGAACATACGGTAGATGAGATGTTTCAGGATTATTTTCAGAAAATGGCTGATTTTGTGATTATGATCGATGAGCTTAAGGAGGCATTGGCGGATGGCTCCTACAAGGATGCGGAACTTGAGGTCTTAAGAAGCTGGAATCAGCGATTATATGAGGATATCCTGCCAAATCAGTATGAGACGAGCTACGGGAATCCTTCGTACGCCGTGCAGAACCTGGGAGAAGACTATGGAAGATTATTAAGCTTTTTATATACGGAACTTCGGGGCATGATCGCTTATGTATTTGAAGGAAAGACAGAATATCTGGATATTCTGCTGGAGCTTTTCATTGAGATATATAATCAGTTTGAAGAAGAAAAACTGCCTGATATCAGTCAGGTCAGAGATACGATTTACTGGTATGCAAGTGATTATTGCGATGTGTTTGTAGCAGACCGTATGAAAGACCAGATCCTTCCGGAAGAGTCCTTTGCGGCAGATCTTATCAGGAACAGTGATCTTGAGGACCTTCGGTATCTGTATCAGTTCGGTGAGTATATCGGCGAAAATGAATGGGAAAGCGCGAAGCGCCTCAACAGTCTTTCAGAAGAGACGATCCAGAAGATGGCAGATGTATATACAGAAGGGTACCGTATCGGGTTTGTGAATGCCGGAAAGGATCTGTCTAAAAAGTCAACGGTAAATATCCGGTACGTGCTCGGATTTGAACGCGTAGTAAAAAAGGCATGCGAGAACTTTGAAAAGATGGGATTATCACCTGTGATATACCGCGCCGCAGTCAGCGTTCTTACGAAACGGCAGCACCTTAAGATCGGGTACCGCGGAGGGATCGCCAATCCCCAGTATGAGTATGATCACAGGAACGATCAGGCTCTGTTCTTAGATAAGAGATTCATAGAGCGAAAGCTGGAAGTGATCCGCACAACTTATGAGAGATACAAAAAAGAGGCAAGAGCTTTCGCAGGTCCCGCATGTATGGAGGTGTTCGGGGAGAAACCGTTCATTCCGGCATCAAAAAAGGATGTTATAAAGCTTACGGACAGACAGGAAGAGATCGCTCTTCAGTTTGACGACCGTCAGAGCCGGATCGCCAATGAATATATCCCGGGAGACGAGGGAAGCTTTACGATCATCGCCTATCCGGTATATGAGATCGGCGATCAGTACGAAGAGATTTTTGACGAGATCATAAAGATCAATACGCTGGATGCGAAAGTGTATGAGAAGGTTCAGCAGACGCTGATCGATGCGCTGGATCAGGGAGATCATGTGCATATCCTCGGAGCGGGAGATAACAGGACGGACCTTAGAGTAAAGCTATATGAGCTGTCCGATCCGGAGAAGGAGACGATCTTTGAGAACTGTGTGGCTGATGTGAACATACCGGTGGGAGAAGTATTCACTTCCCCGGTTCTTGAGGGAACCAATGGAATCCTCCATGTGAGCAGGGCATATCTCGATGAGCTGCAGTATCGGGATCTGGAGATCAGATTTTCCAATGGGATGATCGCTGATTACAGCTGCGGCAATTTTGAGCGCGAGCTGGAGAATAAAGAATACATTCACGACAATATTCTCCATAGACATCCTACGCTCCCATTGGGAGAGTTTGCGATCGGGACGAATACGACTGCCTATGCGGCGGCTAAAAAATACAGGATTGAGGACAAGTTCCCGATTTTAATAGCGGAAAAGACGGGACCGCATTTTGCAGTAGGTGATACATGTTACAGCTGGAGTGAAGATGTCAAAGTCTATAATCCCAACGGAAAAGAGATTGTCGCGCGGGACAATTCTGTATCGCTTCTCAGAACAGAAGACGTGTCCAAAGCGTATTTTCATTGTCATACGGATATTACGATCCCGTATGAGGAACTCGGAAGTATAACGGTAGTAAAGAAAACGGGTGAAGAGATCCCGCTGCTGAAAAACGGGAGATTTGTGCTGCCGGGAACAGAAGTTTTGAATGAGCCGTTGAAAAATATGGATTCATCATGTATGATGGACGCGTAACGAAGAATATACTGGAAAGATATATGAAAGGATGGAGATTATGCCAAAAGTAGGAATTGTGATGGGCAGTGATTCTGACTTAAAGGTCATGAGTAAGGCTGCCGGGATGTTAGAAGAGCTTGGAGTGGATTACGAGATGACAATTATCTCTGCCCACAGAGAACCGGACGAGTTGATCGCATGGACGCGCGGAGCAGAAGAACGGGGAATGAAAGTGATGATAGCGGGAGCAGGTATGGCGGCGGCGCTTCCCGGTATGTGCGCAGCGCTGTTTGCGCTTCCGGTCATCGGTGTTCCTCTTTCCGGCAGCAAGCTCGACGGGATGGATGCAGTATTTTCTATTATGCAGATGCCGCCGGGAGTCCCGGTTGCTACTGTAGCTATTGACGGCGCGAAAAACGCGGCTCTTTTAGCGGCAAAGATCCTTGCGGCTTCTGATGAGGCGCTGTTAGATCAGTTAAAAGCCTATACAAAGGATATGAAGGAAACAGTGCAGGCAAAGGATGCGAAGCTTAAGGAGATAGGATATAAAGCTTACCTGGCGAAATAATGATACGATAAACAAGGAGAAGGATTATGGATTATAAGAACGCGGGCGTTGATATTGAAGCCGGATACAGATCAGTAGAACTTATGAAAAAACATGTTAAGGAGACGATGAGGCCGGAAGTACTGGGCGGTCTTGGCGGTTTTGCCGGAGCTTTTGATCTAAGCGCCATCAGGGAGATGGAAGAGCCGGTTCTATTGTCAGGGACAGACGGATGCGGGACAAAGGTAAAGTTAGCATTTGTTATGGATAAGCATGATACGATTGGGATTGACGCTGTGGCGATGTGTGTGAATGACATCGCATGTTCAGGTGGCGAACCGTTATTTTTCTTAGATTATATTGCGTGTGGAAAGAACTATCCCGAGAAGATCGCAACGATCGTAAGCGGAGTTGCAGAAGGATGTAAACAGTCCGAATGTGCTCTTGTAGGCGGAGAGACAGCAGAACATCCGGGGCTTATGCCGGAAGATGAGTACGATCTCGCGGGTTTTGCGGTAGGTGTTGCAGATAAGAAAGATATCATCAACGGAGAAGATGTGAGACCGGGAGACGTACTGATCGGCATGGCGTCAAGCGGTGTCCACAGCAATGGCTTTTCACTGGTGCGTAAAGTATTTGAGATGACAAAGGAGTCTCTGGATACATACTATGATGAGCTGGGGGAGACTTTGGGCGAGACACTCCTTGCGCCCACAAGGATCTATGTTAAGGCGTTGAAAAATATTAAGAACAGCGGCGTAAAGATAAAAGGCTGCAGCCATATTACCGGCGGCGGTTTTTATGAGAATGTTCCGAGGATGCTTCCGGAAGGGATCCAAGCCATCATAAGAAAGGACAGCTATGAGGTTCCGGCAATCTTTAGGCTTTTAGCTGAAAAGGGCGATATTGCCGGGGAGATGATGTACAACACATTCAATATGGGGATCGGCATGGTGATCGCGGTTGACCCTGCGGACACTGATAAGACTATGGAAGCAATCAGAAAAACAGGTGATGTGCCTTATCTGATCGGACATGTTGAAGCAGGTGAAAAGGGAGTTACATTATGTTAAATGTAGTAGTGTTAGTATCCGGAGGCGGGACGAACCTCCAGGCGATCATCGACGCAATAGGATCCGGTAAGATTACGAACGCAAGAATCTCAGGCGTCATCAGTAATAATAAGAACGCCTATGCTCTCAGGAGAGCGCAAAATCATGGAATAGAACAATTTTGCATTTCTCCGAAGCAGTTTGAGACAAGAGCAGAGTTTAATGACGGGTTTCTGAAAGCTGTAGATAAGATGAATCCGGATCTGATCGTATTGGCAGGATTTTTGGTTGTGATCCCCCCTGAGATGATTGAAAGATACCGGAATCGCATTATCAATATTCACCCGTCTTTGATCCCGTCATTTTGCGGAACAGGCTATTATGGACTTAAGGTGCATGAGGCAGCTCTTGAAAGAGGCGTAAAAGTAGTCGGTGCAACCGTTCATTTTGTAGATGAAGGAACAGATACCGGACCGATCATCTTGCAGAAGGCGGTAGAAGTAGAGCGGGGGGATACTCCGGAGACTCTTCAGAAACGCGTGATGAAGCAGGCGGAATGGCAGATACTGCCAAGAGCGATCGATCTGATCGCGAATGGCAAAGTGAAAGTAGAGAATGGAAGAGTGGCAATTCTCGATTAAGGAGGAGACAGGATGAAGGTTTTAATTATTGGAAGCGGAGGAAGAGAACATGCGATCGCATATAGCGTTGCAAAGAGCGACAGGGCGGACAAGATTTACTGTACACCGGGGAACGCCGGGATCGCGGAATATGCAGAATGCGCTCCGATCGGTGCGATGGAATTTGAAAAGATTGTTGCATTTGCACAAGAAAAAGAAGTAGATCTCGTAATCGTAGGAATGGACGATCCGTTAGTGGGCGGTCTGGTTGATGAGCTTCAGGCAGCAGGGATCCGCGCGTTCGGACCCAAAAAGAACGCGGCGATCCTGGAAGGCTCCAAAGCATTTTCCAAAGATCTGATGAAAAAGTACAATATCCCGACGGCGGCCTATGAGACTTTTACAGATCCGGACGCTGCGCTTTCCTATCTTGAGAGTGCAAAATTCCCGATCGTGCTGAAGGCGGACGGTCTGGCGCTGGGGAAGGGCGTGCTTATCTGTAATACGCTGGAGGAGGCCCGGGAAGGCGTCAAGACGATCATGTTAGACAAGAAGTTTGGTTCTGCCGGCAACGAGATGGTGATCGAAGAGTTTCTGACGGGACATGAGGTATCTGTGCTTTCTTTTGTGGACGGCAATACGATCAGGACGATGACATCCGCGCAGGATCATAAGCGCGCGGGTGACGGTGATACAGGACTTAATACCGGAGGAATGGGAACTTTCTCACCAAGTCCGTTCTACACAAAGGAAGTAGAAGAGTTCTGCAATCAATATATCTATCAGGCAACTGTAGATGCGATGAAGGCGGAGGGAAGACCATTTAAGGGCGTTATTTTCTTTGGCCTGATGCTGACAGAGGACGGGCCGAAGGTACTGGAATACAATGCAAGATTCGGAGATCCGGAGGCACAGGTTGTCCTTCCGAGAATGAAGAACGATATTATTGAAGTAGTAGAGGCGTGCATTGACGGAACGCTGGACCAGGTGGATCTTCAGTTTGAAGACAATGCGGCGGTGTGCGTCGTTCTCGCAAGTGAAGGATATCCGGTAAAATACGAGAAAGGTCTCCCGATCGAGGGACTCGATGAGTTTAAAAAGCACGAAGGGTATTACTGCTTCCACGCAGGGACGAAGCTTGCCGATGGCAAGATCGTAACGAACGGAGGTCGCGTTCTTGGAATTACAGCGAAAGGTAAAGATCTGAAGGAAGCGAGAGCGAATGCCTACGCAGCGACAGAATGGGTACGGTTCGATAATAAATATATGCGGCACGACATCGGAAAAGCGATCGATGAAGCGTAAGAGATGATCGGCGATCAGCAATCTTACATCATTTTACTCCTTAGTAATTACCAAGCTTTCCGAGGTATTTGTCAATTCTCTTCAACCGCTTTTCAACGCCTTTGGCTTTGTGGCTGATGATTTCCAGAAGAGCTTCGGCGACAAACTGCGGTCCGATGAAAGAGTTAAAAAAGGCGTTGCTGTCTACAGACACCGTAAACAGGCATGTGGCGTAGGGAGCGAGCAGCGCGCTCGGTTTATCTGTAATGACAATAATCTTAGCCCCGGCGTCGTATGCCATCTGCGCTGTGATCTCGTCAACGGAAGAGTAACGCGGAAAGCTGAAGATAATGAGACAGTCCTCTTTTGTGATACTGCACATGTGGTCTATAGGGCTGATAGCGGAAGTGTTGGTCATCACAACATGGGGGAGCATCTGCTTCAGATAAAGCAGAAAATAGTTGCTGAGGCTGGTGTTTCCACGGGAAGCAGCAATATATTTGCGCTTACTTGAGACGATGATGTTTGCCGCCTCCTCAAAAGAAGAGATGGGGTTGTTGATAAACACGGTCTCAAGGTTTTTTGCGGAAATTTTATATTGCCGGTTCATGCGTTCCGCGTGGTTGCCGGATTTGCTCTGCTGGGCGATCCGCTGAGCAGGAACGGTGATGGCACTGGAAATGCTCAGCACTTTGTCCTGATAGTCTTTCCGCAAAGCTTTCTGAAAAGCCATGAAACCGCTGAACCCTAACGCGCGGCTGAACCGGATGACAGAAGATTCACTGACCCCCAGCTTATCAGATATCTCTGTAGATGTCATGAAACAGGCGTCCGCGGAGTTGTCTAAGACATACTTGGCGATCATTTTCTGAGTTTTGGTCAATTTAGCGTTATGCATGGCTTCTCGTAATTCTTTCATAATGCACCTCCACGTATTTAATTATATTTAAACACGAATCATATAAATATGCAAGTTAAATTAATTGTAGATACAATTAAAACAAAAAAATGATAATATAAAGTTTTGTGAAAAAAATAACTTTTATTGCATAATGTAGGAGAGTGTGTTAGTATGATTTCAGAGAAAAATGAAAAATATTATTCACAAATTTAAAAGTTTGAAAAATATTTGTCAAAATCTCTGTCAGGCCGCGATCGGGCGGCGAGTAATAAAATATAAAATAACAGGAGGGAGATTCCAATGAAAGTAGGATGTGTAAAAGAAATTAAAAACAATGAATTTCGCGTAGGTATGACACCTGATAATGTAAAGAGTTATGTAAACGCCGGTCATGAAGTTTACATCGAAAAAGGCGCAGGCGCAGGCTCCGGATTTATGGATGATGAATATGAAGCAGCAGGCGCTGTTATGGTTGATACAGCAAAAGAAGTTTGGGATACTGTTGAGATGATGATCAAGGTTAAAGAGCCATTGCCGGAAGAGTATCCATTATTCCACGAAGGACTTATTCTTTATACATATCTTCATCTTGCAGCAGATAAGCCGCAGATGGATGCATTATTAGATGCTAAGG